>JANLSB010000332.1:0-9980 GCA_031362125.1 Lysobacterales bacterium
ACCTTGGCGGCAACGGTGCGATGGTCGGGTTCGCTGCGCTCACCACCACCCTACCGGATCTCGGTCACCAACGTCGGCAATTCCCACGCGCCGCCGGCGAAGCCTTTGCACAGGCCGGTGGAGGATGAGGCGGTCTGGACGAAACCGGTGCCGTTCCAGGTCCATTGTTCGGAGCCCCAGCAGTCGCCGAGGCCGCGGCCTTTCTGGGTCGACATCAGAGTGCCATCATCGAAATCGGTGGCATCGCTGGTGACCAGTTCGGGGCGATAGGGCGGGGTGTCGTTGATGATCCAGTAGCCGCTGCCGGCGTTGTAGGCGGCCAGCCAGCAGCGCGTGGATACCAGCAGTTTCGTTTTGGTCAGCCTGACGGCCTCGAGCGTCTGTTCCTCCTCGCCGGTCTTGTGCAGATCCTCGCATGCATCCGCATCATTGGCGCTGCGCAAGGCCTTCCGCACGGCGTCGCCATTCTTTGCGATGAACTGCGCGTCGCCGGGTTTGGCGGGCACCAACGCGGCGGCTTTCACGACCGGTGCGGGCAGCGGCGGCAAGGCCTTCGCTTCGGTCTGCTTGCCTTTGCGATAGACGGCGCCGACGGTGCCGATGCGGCCCTGGAATTCGTCCATCTTCAGCAGCACCGCAGTGGCGCCGTGATCGGACAACGCCCAGACGGTCTTGCCCGCGCGGAATTCGATCCGGGTGTCGCGCGTCAATGCCTTCAGCAAGGCCGCGACCTGCGCCGCGGTCAGGTCGGCTTCGAGCGTGTCCTTGGCCACCGTGCGATCGCCATGGGCCTTGCCGTCGATCCACAGCGCGACGCGGAACTGCGCCGGCAGCGCGTTGAGCATGCTGTCCTCCCAACCGTCGCCCAGCATCACGCGACCTGCGACCACCGTGGCCGCGCCGGCCTTGCGGGTGAGCAGCACGCTCACCGATAGATCGGCATCGTCGCCCTGATAGCCGGCCGCACGACAGGTACGGGTGTTGTCGCAGACCAGCTGCCAGTCCTCGTGTTCGAACGAGGTATCCACGGCGCGCGCCGGGAATGCCGCCGGTGCGGCCAACGCCAGCAACAGCGCGATGGGGGCGAAGCGTGTGCGGTGCGGGATGAGCGGCATGCGCGATTCCGGGCGTGAGCGGTGTGCGGATGAGCATACCGAATCCGCCGCCGGCTGGCCGCCCGGAGTGCGCAGGTGATGTCTGCTGCTTCGGCGATGCCGCGATGCACAGGCCGGCGTGCTGGAGCACGCCCTACTTGATGCCTTCGATATCTCTGCGCTCTGTGGTGCTCAGTCACCCAGGTCGGCGCCGTCGGTTTCGCGCAGTCCATCGATGGGCGTGAACGCCTGTTCGGCCGGCAGCCGGTGCATGCTGCGCAGTTCGATGGTTTCGTTCGCGCGGGTTTCGTCGGCGCGATGTCCGTTCGCTCGCGCGGCGACGATGCGGTAGCGGGCGGGCATCGCCGAGGCGATGAGCCAGTCGAGTTCGATGCGGTTGCTCTGGGCGTCGCGGCCACGATAGCGCTGCAGCGATTCGCCGAACGCTTTGCCGCTGCGGCCCGCAGCGAGTCCATCGCGCAATGCCGGATCGACGAGGCTGACGATCTGGTTCCACTGCGGCTCGCGGTCGCGCGCGCGCAGGTCGCCGGGCGCGTAGGTGACCATTTCGCCGCGCTCGGGGTGCAGCTCCTGCAGTTCCACGCCGTCGGTGACCTGGCGCCAGACCCGCACCGGCAGGTGCTGCACGCGGTATTCGACGCGCGTCGCGTCGCGGACGATGGTCATCGTGCGTTCGCCGTGGGCATCGCGGACGCGGTATTCGCCGATCCAGGCAAGCGCTTCACCTGCAAGCGCTTCACCGTCATGTGCATTTCCGACAAGCTTGTCGCCTGCACCATCGGCGGTGGGCAACGCTGCGGCCTGTTTGGCCGCAGCGTGTTCGCCGGCCGTGACCAGGCCGGCGAACAGTGCGATGAAGATCGCCGCTGCGATGCGCGAGAGGGCGCCCATCGGATCAGCGCCGGCCCATGCCGGCGCGCAGATCGGCTTCGTACAGCGGTGCGGTCACGTTGCTCTTGCTGGAACGGCCCGCGCCGCAGTCGCCGAACAGCATGCAGTAGAACACCGACGTGTCTTTCTGCGATTGCGCCATCACGTGGAAGATCACGTTCTGTTCGACCGTGCCCTGGAACGCATGCGCGCCGGGGCCGCGCGCGTAGATCGCCACGTCTTCCGCCGCATGCGTTTCCGACGACAGCGGCACTGCGGCTTCCTGCAGGAAGTTCGGGTCGGCGGTGTTGGTGAGGGTGAGGTCGGGGCGCGCGGTCGGGCCGCGATAGCCGGGGCCGTTGACGTAGCCGACGGTGGTGTAGGGCTTGCCGTTGCTGTCCAGCGCGAGCGCGCCGTCGGTGACCACTTTGCCGAGGATGTCGTTGCCGCGATCGGGATAGCCGGCGATGGTGAAGGTGTGGCTGTGATCGGCGGTGACGATGATCAGGGTGTCGTCGGAGGCCTTCCGCTGTGCGGCGCGCACGGCGTTGGACAGTTCGATCGCATCGGTCAGGGCGCGGCTGGCGTTGCCGGCGTGATGGGCGTGATCGACGCGGCCGGATTCCACCATCAGGAAATAGCCTTTGTTGCCGCTGCTGCTGGCGCGCAGCACATCGATCGCCTTCTCGGTCATCTCGGTGAGGCTGGGCTCCTTGCCGCTGTCGTTGGGGCGATCCTGCTCGTATTCCATGTGCGAGCGCTCGAACAGGCCGAGCAGATGGCGCGTGGATTTCGGATCGATCGCGTCGAACTGCGCCTTGTTCCACACATACGACGAGGCGGGACGCGCCTGCGCCCATTCGCTTGCGAGGTTGCGGCCATCCAGGCGGCGACCCTTGCTGGCGGTGTCTTCGGGATCGGCGACGGTATTCGGCAGGAAATAGCTGCGGCCGCCGCCGAGCGCGACTTCCAGACCATTGCCGTACGGGAATTCGATCAGCTGACGGGCGATGTCCTTGCAGCCGTTGGTCCTGGCTTCGGTGCTGAGTTCGGCATCGCTTTCCCAGTCGCGGTTCGACGAGTGCGCATAGGTCGCGGCCGGCGTGGCGTGGGTGATGCGCGCCGTGCTGACGATGCCGGTGGCCATGCCGATGGCTTCGGCGACTTCCAGATAGGTCGACACGCCTTTGCCTTTCGCCGAGGCGCAGTCGTTGTAGTTCGCGCGCTGATCGACGCTGAGCATGCCCTGGTCGGTCTTGATGCCGGTCATCATCGCGGTCATCGTCGGCGCGGAGTCGGCGGTCTGGCCGTCGACGGAATAGGTCTTCGACAGACTGACGTAGGGGAAGCGCTCGAAACTCAGCGAATTTTCTTCGCCGGTGCGGCCCTTGAGCTGGCCTTCGCGCATGCGCGCAGCCGCGATCGTCGACAGGCCCATGCCGTCGCCGACGAACAGGATCACGTTTCTGGCCTTGCCCGGGCGCGGCTGCAGTTCGGCGCCTTTGCGCGCGGCGCGGGCACCGTCTCGGTACCACTGCTGCGCGCTTTCCTGACTGGGTGTGGCTGCGGTCGACGGCGGTACACCGCGCGCGGTCGATGAGGACTTGCCGCGGATATGCTCGGGGCTGTTGACGGCATTGCCTGCGAGGCTTGGGCCTGCAGCCAGGATGGTGACGATGGCACAACTCAGGACGAGCGGCAGACGGGACATGTCGCGACTCCAGGGCGGGGGAGACGCGAACGCTACGCACCGAAGATTTCCGCTGCGTGACGATTCGATGGACACCGTGCAGACATCTCAATCCGCGATCGACTTACTGCTAACCGCGTGGACGGATGCGCGGTCTTGCGCCACCGACCGGAATCGGCTCGAACATCGCGGGGTTAAGCAGCTTCAACGCATCGCGGCAGTCGAGAAACGGATAGCTGCGACCGGTCGCGGTGTCCTGAAGGCGCGTCGACGACAGCGTCATCGCATTCATCCGCTGCGTCACCGTGCTCGCGGGTGCCGCCTGCTTCAGCGCGACCGCGCACGCTGCGGCCATCGGCGCCGCCTGCGATGTTCCGCCGAAGGTTGAGGTTGCGCCGTTGAAGCCGGTGGCGCGGACAAAGGCGCCGGCGGCGAACAGATCGGTGCTGACGCTGCGGTTCGAAAAGCACGTCGGCTGTCTTGGCGCGGTCGCGCTCTCGGTGCAGCCGAGGAAGGTGGTCGCGCCGCCGGTGAAGTCCCAGGTGGCCGCGCTCGATACGACGCTGCGGATGCAGGCCGGCACGCTCATGCCCGCGAGATTGCCCTGATTGCCCGACGACGCCGTGACCACCGCGCCGAGCGCGTTGAGATTCGCCACCGCCACCGCGAGCGCCTGGGTCCACGCAGCCGCGTTGTCGCAGTCGCCGGCGAACAGCGCATCGGTGCCGAGACTGAGATTGACCGCATCGATATCCGGATGCTGACTGGCCAGCCAATCCAGCGCCGCGACCACGTCGGACGTCGAATTGAAACGGTTGTTGCGATCGATCACTTTCACCGCGACCAGACTCACCGCCGGCAACGCGCCTTGCGGCGCGACCGTGCCGTCGCCGCCGATGATGCCGGCGACATTGGTGCCGTGTCCGTGATCGTCTTCGGCCGAGCCCGCGCCAGACTGGCTGCTGCTACCGTTCGGACAGCAGCCGCTGCCGACGCTGCAGAAGCATTGCTGGCCGACGATCCGCGCGCGCAGATCGATGTGATCGGTATCGATGCCGGTATCGACGATGCCGACTTTCATGCCCGCACCACCGACGCCGAGCGCGGCGAGTTGATGCACCTGATTCAACACCGACGATTCGTCCGGCGCGACGGCATGGCCGGAACCGCCGACATCGAGGTCGACGCGCGCCACGCGACGATCGCGGTTCAACGCCGCCAAAGTCTCGACATCCGCCTGCAGCACGAACGCAGGCACCCGCTCGAAACGCCGCATTACCCTCCCCCGCGCCTTCGACGGCAACACCGACAGCACCGCATCGACATCGGCCCGCACCTGCGGATGCAGCTTCGGCGCAGATTCTCGTTTCATCGCGACACCGTTCGTACCGGGCCTTGCGACCACCGTTGGATCGCGCAGCATCACGAACACGCGGACCTCGCCCTCCCGCTGCGCCAGTTGCTGAGCGGCGGCGGACACGCGCTGGGCGTGTGCCGGCGAAATGGCCGCCAACGCTGCAATGCAGACAATCGTCAATACTTCGATCGTTTTCATGGCGGCCCCTTTCGTTCTCTGCTGCGCATGGGCTCAGTCTGGCTTCTTTTCAGGCGATACGGCGGAAGCCGCCGCGATCGCGATCCGTGCCGCTGCCGTGCGCGCACGGGTGGTTTCGCCGTACATCAATTCCGCGACCGCAGGCGCCGCCAGATAATCGCCGCTGTTGCCGACGCGGGCGAAGTAATGCACTTCGTGCCTGCCCGCCGGCAGGAATTCGGCGTAGAACTTCGGCGCGCGCGGGTCGAGCCGGCGCGTACGGAACCACGCGCTGCCTTCGTCGGACACCTGTTGCAGATCCAGTCCGGCGACGCCGCTCAGCGCAAGATCGGTCGGACGCAAGCCGCCCGGCACGGCGTCGGTGATCGCCACGAAGTATCGCTCTGCGGCGGTATCGAGCGTCAGCGTGATCCGCAGCCAGTCGCCATCGCCCAGCGTCTGTCCTTCGAGCGCGACCCAACCGCGTTCGCGCAGCACTTCGTAGCGTCGCGCCAACGCGAAACCGACGGCGGTCGAACTGGCTTCGCGCGCGTCTTCCCGGTAGCTCACTTCTGCGATGTAACTGGCCGGAGCATCGCCTTTGATGTGTGGTGTCAGCCGCAACATCGCATTCGCTGTCTCCGGGGTGAGCGCGCGCTGCCATGACGGGGCCGGCTGGCCGGGTTCGAGACGCAGGCTGCCGCGTTGCTCGCCGTGGGCAATGTCGAGCGCGACCGCATCTCCCGGCCGACGCTTGTCGAGCGCGCGCAGCGCAATCAGACAGCTTGCGCCGGTTTGCGTATCCACCGACGCCGATCCGCCGGCGTAGAGATCGCCAAGCCCTGCGATGAGCGCGCGCCGCAGCGCGGCGTCGCCGGATTGCGGAAAGTCGAACAGCATGCCGATGAATTCGCACTGCTCGCGCAGATCGGAACTCATCCAGCGGTCGTCGCGCGTAGCGCTGCGCAGCACTCGGGTTTCGCCGCGCGTCTTCGTCGCCGCACGCAGCCGCGCGACCGCTTCGCCCGCGGCCGGATGTTCGCCTGCAAGCATCGCGCGCGTCGTCGCCACCCGCGCAGGCAGGCCGAATGCGGGCCACTGCCGCCACAGCGCATCCAGAACCGCGCGGCCGGGTCGTGTCTGCCCAGCCGCCACGAACGCGGCCTGCTCGGCCTGCGCCTTGTCACCGCCCGATGACTGGCTGCGCCGCTGCAGAAAACCTTCGCCACGACTCAGCGCATCGGCAGGCACCGCATGGCCCATGTCGTGCAGCAGACGCAGCGCACGCACGCTGTAGGCGGTGAGCGCGTGCTGCGCTTTCGTATCGTCGTAGCGGCCCGGGTCTTCGGCATCGGCGAAATAGCGGAAGGCGCCGTTGTCGGCCTGGAACACCGCGACATTCTCCAACGCTTCCTGCACCGCGACTTTCGCATCGGGCCAGCGCTCGCCGTCGCCGCGCTCGATCGTGATCGCCGCCGCGACGCCGCGGCTGAGGATCTGCTCCCAGCAGCGGTGCGGATAGGCATGCAGATCGTCGATCCAGCGATGCATCAGCGCGTCGGCGCCGGGCAACAGCGAGACCCGCAGTGCGACATCGCTGGCGCTGCGCGGCAGGATCGGCGCGTCGAGGCGCAGCGGCGTGATGCCCAACCAGCCGGCCTGCACTTTGCGCGCGTCGATGGTCGGCGAAGCGAGTTCGATCGATGCCGACACCGCATCGCGGTCGTCGCCGCTGCGCACGGCCGCCACCGCCGACAGCGTTCGCGATGCGCCATCGGCCTGTTCGCGAAGATCGGCATCGACCGGCGCAATGCGCAGCGGCAGGGTCGTCTGTCCACGCGGCGTCATCGCGAGCGTGCGGGTGGCATCGACGCCGAGCGCGGCGATCTGCAGGGTCGCATCCACCGGGGTGGTTGCGTCGCCGCTCCGACGCACGTTGGCGATCAGGTCGGCACGATCGCCGGGATATACGCGCACCGGTGTCTGCAGGCGCACTTCCAGCGGCAGCCCGACTTCGAGTGTGGCCTCGGCCATTTCAAAACCATCGTCGGCGTCGCTGCTCCACGCCACCGCGCGCCAGCGGGTGAGGTTGTCTGGAACCATGAACTCGACGACGCGGGTTTCGCCCGGCGCAAGACGGATATCGGGCTGCCATAGCGCGGTGTCGGCGAAGTTGCCGCGCAGACGCGCGCCGAACAGCGCTTTGGCGTCGGCCACGCGCTGCGCATCGCGGTCGTGCGGCGTGGCGTTGGTATCGCCTCGTCCGGGCCCTTCGCGCAGGGGGCCATTGCCCAGATCCGGCAGCACATCGCCTGCCGACTTCATGCCCTTGGCTGCGATCTTCGCGCGATCTATTGCCAGCACCGGTGTCGTTCCCCCGGTTTGCGAGAACTCATCCACGCGCGCGATCCGTGAGCCTGTGACCATCACCATGTCCAGAGCATCGTCGGATGAAGAGAACCCATCGCTGGCCGTGGTGCTCTCGAGTTCGGCTGCTCGAGCCTCCCCGTTCTCGCGCGCACGCGTCGCTGCTTCAGGTGCGGAGACGGGACGCGGCGCATCTGCCGGGCCGGGTTCGTCGAACACCACCGGCGGCGGCTCACCCGCAGCGGCGCGCGCTGCGGTCTCCGTGGTTGCTTCCGTCTGCACAGCGTCTTCCGCAGGCTGACGCGCACCGGGCCACGGCAACCGCTGCTGCCACGGCGCCTTGTTCCACAGGTTGAAACCGGCCAGGAACGGGCGGTTGTTCCACTCGTCCGGCCGCATGCCCAGCCAGCCTTCGCCTTGCGGGTCGAAGCCCGACCACCACTCGGCCCCCAGCGCACGCACCGCGTCGTCCAATACCGCCAGCGTCGCAGTGCGCGGCACGCTGCCATGGTTGTGCAGGCGCAGACGTACCACCTGCGCCGGCGCGGCGCGATCTCTGTCGAGTGCGAGCACCAGCTGCGGTGCGCGGTCGCGCCTCGGAACGGTCACATCGACCGAGACCGCTTCGCTCTTCGCCAGCAGACGCAGGCCATCCGGATCGATGCCAGCGTCGGCGCGTTCCCGCACCAGCGCATGCACCTGTACCAGACTGCGCCCGTCGGCAGCCAGCGGCAGCAGAAATTCGCGTGCGCCGCCGTCGATGGCGATCACACGCGTGTCGAGCAACGCGCCCTCGGACACGACCACGATCAGCGCGTGGGCACGCGCATACGGCTGTTTCAACAACAGCCGGGCCGGCGCATCGGGCGTGGCCGGCGCTTCGAGCAGTTCGATCGCGACCCGCTTCGCGCTGGCGTTGCCGCGACCGCCGGCCCAGACGTAACGCGCGATCTCGACCGGCGCCGCATCGCCGCTGCGCGCGGTGAGCAGATAACGGCCGCTGCGCTTGCGCGGAAAATCGCAGGTCGCGGTGACGCCAGCGACAACGGCACAGCGGGCGATGGCTTCGCGCTTCGGATCCTGGTCGTCGGTATCGTCGTCGGCATCGCCGAAACCGGGCAGATACTCGACCGCGACATCGATCGCAGCGCCTGCCTGGGCGCGGCCATCGGCATCGATCACCACCCCATCGAGGCGCAATGGTGTACTCGCATCGAACCAGCGCGGCGCGATGCGCAGGCCGACATAGCGCGCATAACGCGCATAGCGCGCCTGCGCTGCATTGCTGACGCTGCCTTCGCCTGCCTCCAGCTTGACCTCGGCGGTCAACTGCAGCCGGCCGAACGCGGGCAGATCGGCTTCGGTATTGCCTTCGGGAAGTACGAACTTCAGCGGCAGCGCCACCCGCGTCTTGCCATCGCGGTCGAGCTTGCCCCAGTCGCGGGACTCGCTCTGCAGCGGAATGCCCTGGCTGCGGATGCCGCTGCTCACATCGATGAAGCTGTAATCGGCATAGGCGGGATACGCCGTCGACGGCGGCAGACCGGTGAGCATCGTCGTGACACGGCCCAGCGCGACGTTGGCTGCGCCGCCGCCGGAGTAATACCCGGCCGCGATATCGGCGGCGAACGTATCGCCGTCGCGCAGCACGCGGTCTTCGGCGCTGGCCTCGGCCCAGAGATCCTGCGACCGATAGGTGCCGACAAAGAAGCAGACGCGATTGTGCTCATAGGATGCCGTTTTCATCCGGATGCAGTAGTTGCCGTCGACCAGATGCTGCGGCAGCCGTTCCTCGCTGGCGATACCGCCCAGATCGTCGGGCGTCGCTGTCCAGGTACGCAGGGTCTTGTCTTCATCGCTGAAATACAGGCTCAGCTCGACGGACGCGGTCTCGGGCATGCGCCGTAGGCGGCCGTCGCGACGCTCGCGCAGCCAGAGGCGATAGCGCACGGTGTCGCCGGCGCGGTACAGCGGCCGGTCGGCGACGCCCCACAGACGCTTATCGACGCGATAGGCGCCGAGATTCAAACCGTAGCCCTGCACTGCGTCCAGCGGCAGCACCGCGAGACGTCGACCGGCATGCGCGCGCAGCAGCCATTGCGGCGGCGGAACACCGCGCTTCTGCGCAGGCAGACGGAAACCGTCGGGCAGGCGCAGGCGCAGCAGACCATCGCGACCGCTGCGCCCCGCGACGATCCGCTGCGGTGGTTCGCCATCGACGAACAACAGCAGCTCGATGTCGGCATCGACGACCGCCGCGCCGCCGTTCCATTCCGTCGCCCACGCCACCAGTTCGCGTCGGGTGGCGTAGGCGCTGAGCTCGAACTGCGGCGCAGCGACATGCATGGTTCCGCGATCGCTGTATCGCCATTGCGCCCAACCGCCTGCGGCAAGCGCACGGGCG
>JANLSB010000378.1:0-3025 GCA_031362125.1 Lysobacterales bacterium
GTCGGCGCAGTTCTGCGGCCGTCGGCGCAGCCGCGTCCACCAAGGGCGGTGGTGCCAACCCGCGCAGCCCGGCGATGCCAAGCCCTGCAGTCAGCAGATCATCGCTGTCGCGATGCGTAGTTGCGCGCTCGGCACTGAACATGGTCGATTTCCGGTCGTTCGCTCGCCCGTGAGTACGCGGACCGCTGGCGCAGGCGGCCAAACTCAGCGCCAGTGCAAGCGCGACGGACAGTCGAAACGCGATATGGGGGGCGATGCAGGTCATGACCCCGCACCGTAGCAGCAGCGCCTGCATGCGGCATCGTACTTTGGTACCAAGCCGGCAGCGGTGCGCCACCGTCGCGCCCTGCTAGGCTTGCGCTCACCCATCCCGCCCAGGTCACAAGCGATATGCCGCAGTTGTTGATCGCCGACGACCACCCTCTTTTCCGGGCCGCACTCCGCGGCGCGGCGGCCGAGGCTGCGGACGACGTCAACACCTGCGAAGCGGCCTCGCTGGACGAAGTGCTTAAGATCCTGGACGCACGGCCCGACATCGATCTGGTCCTGCTCGACCTGCACATGCCGGGCAATCACGGCCTCGCCGGCCTCGCCGCGATCCGCGCGCAATATCCGGCAGTCGCAGTGGCGCTGGTGTCGGCGAACGAAGATCCGCAGATCATCCGGCGTGCGCTGGACCACGGCGCCGCCGCCTATATCCCGAAGAGTGCCGGTCTTGAGGAACTGCGCGACGCAATCCGCACCGTGCTCGGATGCGAGGAATGGTTGCCTCCCGCGCTGCGCCCCGCCGTCGCGCGCGCACGCTCGTCGCCCGGCGACGCCGACCTCGCCGCACGCCTCGCCAGCCTGACCCCACAGCAGTTCCGCGTCCTCGCTCTCGTCGCCGAGGGTCTGCTCAACAAACAGATCGCCGATCGCCTCGATGTGCAAGAGCGCACCATCAAAGCCCACCTCAGCGCGATCTTCGAGAAACTCGGCGCACGAAATCGAACGCAGGCAAGCGTGATTCTGCGCGAGCTGGAAATCAGCGACCCGGCAAAACGGATGGAGCAATAGCAGATCATTGCCTGCCGCTGAAACGAAAGTCACTGCTGCTGCCGATCGCTATTGTCGCCGCGGGCGCAGCCGTACTACCGTGTTGGCGACACTGGATCCATGAGCAGCGCATGATCGAAAAGTCGCAAGCAGCCCCACTGGTCGCGAAACGCAGTGCAACGCCGAAGTGTCAGGCTTCAGAAAAGCAAAATGGATCGATGAGGGTCTAGCGACCTATTTCGGCACCAGCCTCAGTCCATGCTCAAATACGAATCGAAACGCTTATTTTTCGACAGGATAACTGCAGCCCACGAAATAGATCTGACAATTGGATGTCAGACGGTTACATGATTCGATCCCACGCTTCGTCAGCTCATCCACGACAGGGCCACGGAACGCCACGTACTTGTCGGCACCCCACGCCAAGGCACCGCATTGATTGTAGTATTCCATTACGATCTTGCACTTGCTGCCACCGTTAGTCCGGCAAAGCTTGATCGCGGCTTTTCTGGCCTTGCGTTGATCGGCCTGACCATCGACGCCGCCGAAGCGCCCCTTCGCATCGTCAATCGCTATCGCACCGTAGCGATACGCCCATTGAGGCCCAAGAGCAGGAGGCAATGACATCTGGCCACCGGGATCAGCCAGCTTGGGGGAATTATCCGGCGCACATCCATAGAAGTCGGGGAGGTTTGTTTCAAAATAACCTGGCGGACAACGTCCTTCTGCGAATACCGGCCTATTGCAGACAACAAAGAGCAGTAGAAGCAGAAAAAAGATTCTGTTCATGCTCAAGCAACTCCCCCATCTCTCGGAGGCGACGGGTTATTGGTCGGCGATGCCACGCCGAGTCGCCCTTGTGATTGTGCAGGCGGGGCAATGCCGTAATTCGCGTTGGTGGCAGGATTGTTGTAGGACGTCTGCGCAGCTTGACTCGGCACGCTGCTACCCGTCGAGCTGGAATATCCCTGCGACACCGGCCCGGACCCCTGATAGCCACTCTGACTGGGGGCCCGGTTTGCAATCTGTTGTTGGGTAACACCGCCGCCCTCACGACTACGTCGCACATCCCCCGCACCTGGGCCAAGTACAGAGTTGGGGGTTGCAGTGCCAATCGCGCCGTTGAAGAAGTTGGCCGCCATCGGCGGAGTGGTGACGATCAAGGCAGTCAGAAGCAAACCGACACCACCCTGCTGCAATGCGATTGTCGTCATGCCATTGTCAAGCGACAAGCCCGTCAATGCGGACAATGTCTGCGTTGTCCAGAATGCTCCCGCGACACCGAGCACCAGCTTGGTAGAGATTGCGATCATCGCTGACAACACGGCCAAGGAAAACATTGTACTGATGCCATACATCAGCCATCGATTGAACAACGACTTGGTTTGATCGAAGATCAGACAGAGCACGAACAGCGGCCCCAACCCGACGAACAGCGCCAAGGCCACCTGATACAGCAACAACATCGCACCACCGACCATGGCGGGGCCGGCAGTACCGATAGCGATCATGTCCATCGCACGTTTCTTGTCGTCGTTCAGCGTAGGGTCCTGGACGATATTGATGGCATCGATACTCGCCAAAGCGAACTGCATCGCGGCAAGATTCTGATCGATCTGCTCGGATAGGGTAGAACCCTCGTCACCGGTGACTGCCGAGGTAATGACGTTCTGCAGATCTTCGGTGATGAATTGGTGCGTACCTCTTCCGGCAACGCCGATAGTGGTGGCCGCCATGACGATCAACGTCACCCGCGCAACACTCAGGACCAGCGCCATCATCGAGTCGCGACTCTGTCCCGAGATGATCCGGTAGCCCTGAAGCAGCACCCAGATGGTGATGATTGTCAGTGCCGCCGTGCCGACGAGCGCGGAAACGCGCTCCATCAGGTTGAAACCGAAGTTCTCGACTCGTTGCTCCGTCCAATGGCGCAATCGTTCGGTGATCTTCTCTACTATGCGCTCGTCTCCGATTTCATCCGCAAGGAAAT
>JANLSB010000411.1:0-8258 GCA_031362125.1 Lysobacterales bacterium
GGGTGGCCTTCGCGGCGTCGGCGTGATTGCGTCGATCGCTGCTGCTTTGTTCGCGATCACGCTGCTGATCCTGCTGCCTCTGAGCCTGCGCTGGACGTTCAAGCCCGGCCTTGCGCTGGCGCTGATCCTCACCGCCGGCGCCGCATACTTCATCAGCAACTACGGCGCGGTGATCGATCGCCATGCCCTGGCCAGCGTCTATGAAACCGATGCGCGCGAAGCCGGCGAGTGGATCAATCTGCGGATGCTGCTCAGCATCGGCGCGCTGGGCATTCTTCCAGCGGCGCTGATGTGTTGGGTGCGGATCGAATGGCAGGGCCCGGTGCGCGAGATCTTCTCACGTTTGAAACTGGCTGTACTCGCAATCGTTCTACTCGGCATCGCCGCGCTCGGCTTCGGCAAGGATGTCGCCTCGCTGCTGCGCAACCACATGGAGTTGCGCCACATCGCGAATCCGTTTGCGCTGCTCGCGGCAAATCTTTCCTACATCGATCATGCCCGAGACAACAACCGGCCGCTGGAGAAGATCGGCGAGGATGCGCGTCGCGGCACCGCATTGCCGGCGAACGAACGTCCGGTGGTGGTGGTGCTGGCGATCGGCGAATCTGCGCGCGCGTCCAGCTATTCCAGCAACGGCTACGACCGCGCCACCGATGCGCAGATGCGCGCGCTTGGGGCGGTCAATTTCGGCAATACCCACAGTTGCGGCACCAATACCGCAACCTCACTCCCCTGCATGTTCACCGACCTCGGCCGTCGCAAGTACGAAGACGGGGTCGCAAAGTATCGCGAGAACCTGCTCGACGTACTGGTGCGCGGCGGTTACGACGTCGTCTGGCTCGACAACAACACCGGCAGCAAGAAACTTGGCGAGCGCATTCGCGAAGTGTTTCTCGCCAATACCAACGACCCGGAGCACTGCAGCGCCGAGGGATGTTTCGACGAAGTCCTGCTGACCCAGCTGCGGAAAGAGCTCACTGCCGTGCAGCGTGACACGGTGTTCGTGATCCATCTGCTGGGCAGCCATGGACCCGCGTACTACGCGCGCTACCCGAAAGCATTCGCGAAATTCCAGCCGGAATGCCTCACCAACGAACTGCAGCAGTGCAGCGACCAGCAACTGCGCAACGCCTACGACAACACCATTCTCTACACGGACCAGATTCTCGCCAGCGCCGCAGCCCTGCTGCGCGATGACCCGCGCATCGATCCGGCGCTGCTGTACGTCTCCGACCACGGCGAATCGCTCGGCGAACATGGCTTGTATCTGCATGGCGCACCCTATGCGATCGCGCCGGACGAACAGACCCATGTGCCGATGATGTTCTGGGCCTCGGATCGCTTCCGCGCACGGCGCGGCCTGGATCTTGACTGTCTGGGCAAGCAAGCCGATGCGCCGCTGTCGCACGACAACTTCTTTCACAGCGTGCTCGGCCTTGCCGATGTCGCAACCGGCGTCCGCAAGCCGGCGTTGAATCTATTCGAGACATGCGCTGCTCGCGGAAAAGAAGGTGCCGGCGCCGCTCAGACCCGATAGCCGCGTCCCGGGAAGACTTCAGCGACGCGGCGCATCCGATACTTGCCTGTCTGCAATGCACGTACGATCCACCGGTCGATAGCCACCGGCTTCGCCATGTCGTCGGCAGCGCCGCATTCAGCCTCGCACGCGAGGCTGTCGCCGGGAGCGGGGCCGGACATGTGCCGGATTCGCGACTTGAATGGCGCCGGCAGGAGCCGGCGCAAACAGCGAAGCTGGCTCCGAAGGGGCGAGTCGCAGGGATGCGGCGAGTAAAAAACAGAGATGAAGTCCGTTTTTCAACAAACTGCTTGAGGCTTGCCGAGTATCCGTTTCCCTTGAGGCCGGGTTGCCCGGCAGTGCGGCTGGAGATCGCCCACGGTTTTTTGCAGATGGAACACCACTCACGCCGATCAACCAATGACGACCGCCGTAGTGGACGATTGCAACCAGGGCGCCTGACCGGCGGCGACGATCTGTTTGCTGGCGCCGGGGTCGTCGTAGACGATATAGCTCGCGCCAAGAATCGCAATGTCCCAGGCGTCCAGCGTCAATCCGCTGCGCGCCAGCGCGCGCGCGAATGGCCGCCATGCGATTCGCTCGCCGCTGGACATTGCCCTCAGCGCATCATCGATGACGGCCCTTTCGGCGTCGATCGAGGTCCCGACCTGCGCAACGAAGGCGTCGCGCACCCTGTCGAGCGCTTCGGCGGCATCGAGCGAACGCGCCGTTCGCTGGGATTCGGCGATCGTGTGCTCCAGCGCGCCACGCTCCGCTTCCGGCAATTCCGCGCCCGCAAGCGCCTTGAACACTGCGGCACGATCGGACGCATCGAGGAAAACCGACAGCTCGCGCAAAAGATCCGCCGGCTCATCGGCGACGTGGAACAGACTGAAGACGCGATTGGGCTGCGCCATCCGGCTGCGCAGGCAATCCGGCGACTGCTGGGAGACGTCGGACGGCCCTTTGAGCACACTCAGTCGCACCGTGGCAGGAATGTCCGACCCGCTTTCGTCGCGCAGGCACAGCATCAGGCAGGGATTGGAGAAGACCAGATCGTTGACCATCAATCTGTCGAGCGTCGAAGCCGTCAGTTGATAACGCCACAGTTCGCGCCATTGCAACCGATTCATCACGAATTTGCGCACAGCTACGATCTTCAGGCCGTGCTCCTGCAGGAACTCCACGATCCGCACCGCATGGCCGCCGATCAAGCCATCGGGTTTGATCATGAGCAGCGCGCCGCGATGCAGTACATCCACGGCCGACGCGCCCAGGATCTCCTCCGCTTCGCACAGTGCTTCGCGGAAATACGGCTCACGCGCGTACAGCTCGGCTTTCAACGGGATACGGGTGAGATGCTTCCAAGCGATCATGGGCAGGCGCGATTAAGTCATTGCGTCGCGATGTCGCGACGGCGTGAAGAACCGCACTGGTGCGGCGGGCGCAGGAGTGTAGCATCGGGCCACGGCGCACCCTCCGCCGACATGTCGCCCGCATTCGTGGCATGCCCAGCGAGTGCCGATGCCCCCACAAGGCGATGTCGTCCGGCGCAGACAAGCTAGCCGCGCCGGCTTGTCGCAAGTCAAAAATCGCACTAACTGCATGAAAAATAAGATTTTTTTTTGAGTTGACGCCCAAGTGTCGATTTGCTAGCCTGCAGCAGGCTTGTTCGAGCCTTGCCCAATCGAACCCACTTTCAAGGAGATTCACCATGTTTTCTTTTGCCAAGAAAGACGCTGTCAACAAGGCCGCCGAACTGAACAATATCGGTCAGCGACTCCCGGAAGGCTGCGAAGCGCTGTCCGAGTGCGAATTTGCCGAGGTTAGCGGTGCCGCCATTTCGGCAATTGCCGTCCACCTGTAATCGATCCGCGCTATCCGGAGGGGTCGGCCTCTGGCTTGAAACCAAGCGTCAGAGGCTGACCTCCTCCTGTTGTACCGGTTCCAACTTCCGGTTTCGCAGCCCGAAGTCGCCTGTTGCCGGAATCTTCCACTGAACTCTTGCCACAGTCGCCGGGCCACGTTGCCGTCGCATTGTTGCCGCGGCGAATCTGTAGCGCGTGCCATGTCCAAGCAACCCAGAGGACGGCGGCTACGGATCTGCCCGGACATTCGCTTACCACCGACACACCAGTACCGTCGCGACGCAGTCTGCGTTGCGCTGGTCGGTGCCTGACGAAATACACACCATAGTTGCGCCGAAAATGAAGACCGAAGAATTTTTCAACCAGCCCTGTCTTGTCGAGGATGCGCAGATCCAGGTCGAAGACAGCGTTCTGAAAGTCTTCAACAAGGATCGTACGGTGCGCTTCAAGGGTCTACCAGCACAGCATGTCGTCCCTGTGCAGGCATGGCTCGATCGCTGCAGCGCCGAGCACGCACCCCTTCTCGACGGCAGCCGCGCCGCGACCGGAATCGATATCGCGGTCGTGCGTGCGCTCGATACCGCCGGCCTGGTGGTCGAAAAGTCGCTGCCCCAGACCGCGCGCAGCGGTATCGCGGTGCTCAGCCGCATCGAACAGAAAGTACTCGCCCAGATCGAGGCCATGCCGCGCGAAGACTTCGCGGATGCGATGGACCGTGGCGGCTGGAACCGCTCGCAGCTGGTCGGCAACGCCTTCGAGTACTACTTCATCACTCTGGGCGCCTACGACGCGCTGGCACCGGCACTTGCACGTGTTTCGGGCGCGTGTCAGTCAATCATGGCCGACTTCGTGATCGAGGAATATCGCCACGACCGCATCCTGCTGCGCGCGCTCGAGGCCTTCGGCTACGGCGAGCAGGATGTCGGCGACATCGTGCCCTTGCCCTACACCAGTGCGGTGATCAACGAGCTGTTCTATCTGTCGCACGTCGATCCGCTGGCGATGATCGCCTCTCTGTTCGTGGTCGAGGGCGGGCAGCAGGCTGGCGAAGGCTATCTGCACATGCTCGAGCGCAACGGCGCGCCACAGGCTTACATCGACAGCCATCGCGAACACGACCGGATCAACAACAACCGCGCACACGGCACGATCAGCCGGCAATGCTTCAAGCACATCGAGCACCTGGGCGAAGACGACGAACTCAGAATCACCGAACGGGTGCTGATGCTGCACCGCTTGGGCATCGAGCGGTTACGCCAGATCTACACCTACTATGGAGACAGCGACAATCCATGTCCGCGCCATGTGCCCGCGCTCAGCGCGAGATGTCATGCCGGTATCCACTGAGCGTTGCGGGCGCGCGTCGCGCACCCATCCACGTCTCGTCGCACACCGCTGATCCGAAGCGATGGAGCCGACGACAGGCAACAAGGGAACCTTCCGCAGCGAGGCGCTCGCAGCGCAGCGCGAAAAGTTCCAGGGCGAGCCGGCGATGGACTATCCGCTGTCGTTGTCCTGGTTCGGCTGGGGGCTGGCGGCGTTGTCGCTGGCCCTGATCGCGTTTCTGGCGCTGGCGGACTACACGCGCTATTCACGCGCCAGCGCCGTGGTGACGCCCACCTCCGGCATCACCGTGCATGTGGCTGGGCAGGAAGGCACGGTGTTCCTGGCACCGGGCACGCTGCCGGGCGTGCGCATTGATGCCGGCAAGGTGTTCGCACGGGTCGAAGCGGCGGCAGCGGTGGAAGCCTCCGGTGCACTGGCCGATGCCGGGCTGTCGCAGCTGGCCTCAAAACGCGACAGCCTGCTGCGCGCCAACCGCCTCACCGACCGCTCCTCCGAAGCGCAGGTTGCGGCGATTGCATCGCAGTCCGGTTTACTGGATGCGCAGATCGCACGCGCATCGCAGCAGCGCGGTTTGGTCGCCGAACGTCTACGTCTGAAACAGACGGAACTCGAGCGCAACACCTCGCTTCAGCGCCAAGGGTATGTGTCGGCGCAATCGTTGTTGACCCTGCGCAGCGAGGTGGCGGCCCTGCAGGCCGAGGCGGCCGAAGCGGAGCAGCGCATCGCGGCCCTGCGTCAAGAATCGATGGCGCTGCGCCAGCAGGAAATCGACATCCGCGACAGCTCGCGTGCCGATAGCGAACGCTACGGCCAGGAAGTCTCGGAACTCGACAGCCGTATCGCCTCCGCGCGCAGCAGCCGGGAAGTGCAACTGCGCGCAGACAAGGCGCTGACCATCACCGCGATCCATGTGGAATCCGGCAACTACGTCGATATCGGCACGCCGATCGCGACCACCTCCGATCCGGGCGAGCCGCTGCGGATCCGCGCCCTGGTCGGCGCGCGCGCGGTCGTGGGTCTGCGCCGGGGGGCCGAAGTACGCATCCGCTACGACGCGTTTCCCTATTACTACTTCGGCACTTTTGCAGGCCGCGTGATCAGTGTTGATCGCTCGCCCTGGCGGGGCGGGGCCGTGGGCGCTCGCGAAGAGGGCGAGCCCCTGTACCGCGTGCTGGTGCAGCCCCGGGACCAACGTATCCAGTCGCCGCAGGGGCCGCGTCAGTTGTTGGCCGGCATGACCGCACAGGTGGAGATTCCGGAAACCACACGCAGTCTGTTGCAATGGATCCTGCTCCCCAGCCGCAACTTCTGACCGTGCGTGCCCTACCGGCGCCGACCGGCAAACCATTTTCCGACCGCTTGCTGCCATGCTTGGCGCGATTCCCGCATTCTTTTTTGGCGAACACCCGATGATTCTCGAGTTTCTCGGCCTGAAGCGCACGGTTCCGCAGATCCTGCAGTCGGAGCGTGCGGAATGCGGACTGGTCTGCCTGACGATGGTGGCGGCCTATCACGGCTATGACGTCGACATGGCAACGATCCGCCAGCGCTTTGCGTTTTCCGCGCTGGGCGCGACGCTGCGCGAATTGCTGGAAGTCGCAGGCCGACTCAACCTGTCGACCCGGGCAATCAAGGCGCCGCTGGCGGCACTGCCCAAACTGTCCACCCCGGCGATCCTGCACTGGGACTTCAACCACTTCGTGGTATTGGTCGGCACTGGTCCGGGCGGTTCGCTGATCATCCAGGACCCGGCCACCGGTCGTCGCGAATATAGCGCTCAGGAAGCTTCAGAGCATTACACCGGCGTGGTGGTGGAACTCTCGCCCGCCCCGGACTTCAAGCGCATAAAAGAGCGTTCGGCGCTGCCCTTCCGGGTGCTGCTGCGCGGCGCACTGCGCGACAACCGGCCGCTGGTCCACGGCGTAGTGTTCGCGATGCTGACCCAGCTGTTGGCGAACGCGGTGCCGATGGCCGGAAAGTTCCTGATCGATACGGTGGTGCCCACCGGAGATATGCGTGCGATCGACATCATGGGCGTGGGTCTGGTCCTGCTCTTGGTAACGCTGTTCGCCAGCCATTTCTCGCGCGGGCTCACCTTCGTCTATCTGGGCAATGCCCTGCACAGCCATCTGGCCAATTCGCTGTTCCGCCACCTCGTCGATCTGCCGCTGGATTTTTTCCAGCGCCGACAGACCTCGGACCTGGTCGCGCGTTTCGAATCGCTGCGGGTGATCCAGCGCATGATCAGCACTTCCTTCGTCGAGGCGATCATCGACGGCATGGCGATGACCCTGGCGATCGTGGCGGTGACGCTGTACAGCCCGACGATCGGCCTGATCGCGATCGGCGGGATGACGACGTACGCCCTGCTGCGCTACAGCCTGCAGCAGCGCTATGTGTCGATGAACGACGAACAGATGGTCAAGGGCTCGGTGGCGCTGACCACGTTCGTGGAAACCATGCGCGGCATCGAGAGCATCAAGGTCCACAACAACCAGCACCTGCGCAACGCCACCTGGAGTTCGCTCTCGTCTGCCTGGTTCAATGCGACCGCGCGCATGCAGACCCTGGTGTCGTTGTTTTCGGCAAGCGCCGCCACCCTGCAGCTGCTGATTTTCGGCGCCAGCCTCTGGTACGGCGCGCGCATGTCGATCGACGGCCAACTGAGCCTCGGCACTCTGCTCGCCTCCCTCACCCTGGTCCAACTGTTCTCGCTGCGCCTGACCACGCTGATCGACAGAATCGCGGATTTCAACATGCTGAGTATCCACCGCGCGAAGCTCACCGATGTCTATGCGGTGGACGCGGAAAAATCGATGCAGGGCAGCGGGCTGTTGACCACCGCATCGCTGCGGGGCGCGATCGAACTGCGCGGGGTGTCCTTCCGCTACGATCACAGCGCGCCGTGGATCCTGCGCGACGCCTCGCTGTCGATCGCGGCCGGCGACTTCGTCGCCATCACCGGCCCCTCCGGCGAGGGCAAGAGCACCCTCCTGAGGGTGATGCTCGGCATGCTGGAGCCGGAGGAAGGTACGGTGTTGATCGACGGTGTGGAACTCGCGGCGATCGGCAAGGAGAGGTTCCGCGATCTGATCGGCGTGGTACTGCAGAACGACACCCTGTTCTCGGGTTCGATTCTCGAAAACATCTGCCTGTTCGACATGACCCCGGATCTGGCTTTCGCCGAGGAATGCGCGCGCATGGCCGGCATCCACGATGCCATCGCGAAACTGCCGATGGGCTATCGCACCCTGGTCGGCGACATGGGCTCGGTGCTCTCCGGTGGACAGCAGCAGCGCATCTTCCTGGCGCGGGCGCTGTACCGGAAACCGCTGATCCTGTTTCTGGACGAGGCCACCAGCCAGCTGGACGTGGCGCGCGAACGCCAGATCAACGACGAGATCTCGAAGATCGGCATTACCCGGGTGGTGATCGCGCATCGCCCGGAAACCATCAATGCTGCGTCGCGGGTGCTGCACATGAGCGAGGGTCGGCTCAGCGAAGTACCGGTGCAGGGCGGCGCGCAG
>JANLSB010000425.1:0-2109 GCA_031362125.1 Lysobacterales bacterium
GGTGCTCGACGCGATCAAGCCAATGATCGATCGCTACGACCCCGGCATGTGTTTTCGCGGCGGCTGGATCTTCGTCAGCTCGCCCGGCGCGATCACGCCGTTCCACATCGACCACGAGCACAACTTCATTCTGCAGATCGCCGGCCACAAGCGTGTGTATGTGTGGGACCCGTTCGACCGCGAGGTGGTGTCCGAGCAAGCGCAGGAACTGTTCCACGATCAGAACTCGCGCGAGAAGATCGTCTGGGACGAATCCTTCCGCAGCCGTGCGCGGATCTTCGACCTTGTACCCGGGCAGGGCGGCTACATGCCGTCGACCGCGCCGCATATGGTCGAGAACGGCAGCGAGCCTTCGATCACGGTCAGCTTCACGTACTACACCGACAGCACCCGCCGCCGCGAATTGCTGTATCGCGGCAATGCGAAGCTGCGGCGGATGGGATTCGATCCGCGACTGGTCGGCGCATCGGCGTTGGCCGACAGCAGCAAGGCCGCGTTGCTGGGTGCGTACACAAGCATCAATACGGGCATCAAACGCACCCTGGGCCGCGGCGTGCGCGACAACACGGTCGCTTATGCGCCTGCTTGAATCCGTCGGCATCGCATCGCCGCTCTCTCGTGGGCCGATGGGTCGAGCGGGCCGGTAGAGCGTGCTTCAGCGCGCTGCTCTTGATTGGTCCGGTCATAATAAATTTGAACTGATGGTCTGCTGTGGGAGGGGCTTCAGCCCCGACGCTTTGGGCCGACAGTCGGGGCTGAAGCCCCTCCCACAAGTTCAAACTTCACCTGGACGGATCAATATCCATGATCCGAGTCTGCGCATTGAAGCACGCTCTGCCGCATGCGGCTACGCGGTACCGTAACCTGGGTGTCGCCGAAGGCGATTTCGAAGGCGATTTCGAAGGCGATTATCCAGGATAAAAAGCGTTTCTCTCTCCGAAGATCCCCGGATGCGGCCTGCGGCCATATACGGGCTACGATCTGATGCGGTTGCGAAGTTTCGTCGCCAGCATCCGCACGACGTCGGCATCCGCATCGCTGAGACCGCGCAGCAGCCAGATCGACAGCGGGTAGCCGATCGCGAACACCACTGTGCCGGCCATCAATCCCGGTAAAGGTGCCAGCGCCCGTGCGATCGGAATACAGCACAGCGCCGGCAGCAGCGCCGACGCCGAGATCCGCAGCAGCCGCGCCCACGGCAAGCCGCTGCCGGAGATGCGCATCGCAAGCCGGATCGTCACCGCCGAGCCCAATAGTGCCAGCGACATGGTCGAGAAGATCGCGCCGGTCAGGCCGAACGCATACGTGCAGGCGAATGCGCCGGCCAGGCGCAGACCCGAGAACGCAAGCGTCAGCCGCATCAGCGCGGTCTGGCGATCGGCGCTCATCAGAAAAGCGGTCGCGCCCTGGCCGAGTACGCTCGCCACGCGTGCGATCAGCAGCACGATCAGCACCGGCGCGGCCTCGGCATAGGCGCTGCCGTACAGCAGCTCGACCGCATGGTCGGAAAACACCGCGCCCGCTGCGATCAACGGCGCGCCCAGCACATACAGCCATGCGGTCATATCGACAAAGCGCCGGCTCGCTTCCGCCTGGCTGCGGCCCTGCGCACTGGCCATCATCGGCAGCAGCTGCGCGCTGAGAATGCCCGGCAGCAGCAATGCAACGCCCGAGGCCACCGCGTTGGCGACCTTGAACAGGCCCGCGTGCGCGGGATCGCTGAGCATATTGAGCGACAGCAGTTCGATCTCGCTGCTGCCGATGGTGCCGAACACCGTGGTGAACGCGACCACGCGCAGATGGTGCCGCATCCGTGTTTCGAGCTCGGGCGACAGTAACGCTGCGCTGTCGGTCGCGATGCGCGCGAAGCGCGAGGCCCGCCATTGCGACACCAGGAAAAACACCAGGCTCGACACTGCATAGACCTCGACGAAGGTCTGCAGCGACGCCGCCTTCGCCCAGGCCAGGATCACCAGCGCGAGGTTGAAGCCCGCGCCGATCACGGCCACGACCGCCGTCGATCGAAAATCCTGCCCGCCCTTCAACACCGCGATGTTGAACATGTACGGCGCGCGGAACGCCACCGAGAGAATCAACAGGCCGAGCAGC
>JANLSB010000447.1:0-3970 GCA_031362125.1 Lysobacterales bacterium
GTGCGCGACTACGACGCGATCGAACCGTCGCTGGGCAGCAACGACGATCTCAAGACACTCACCGCGCAGCTGCGCGACGCCGGCATCAGCCTGTGCGCCGACCTCGTGCTCAACCACACCGCCGACGATCATCGCTGGGCACAGGCCGCACGCGCCGGCGATCCGCATCATCGTGCTTACTACCACGTCTTTCCGGACCGCACCCTGCCCGACCGCTACGAACGCGATCTGCACCAGGTCTTCCCGCAGACCGCACCGGGCAACTTCACCCATGTCCCGGAACTCGGCTGGGTGTGGACCACGTTCTATGGCTACCAATGGGATCTGAACTGGTCGAATCCCGATGTCTTCGTCGAGATGGCGCTGACCATGCTGAGGATGGCGAATCGCGGCATCGAGGCCTTCCGGCTCGATTCCACGGCGTATCTGTGGAAGCGGCCCGGCGCCGATTGCATGAACCAACCGGAAGCGCACGCGATCCTGCAGGCGCTGCGCGCGGTGAGCGGCATCGTCGCGCCGGGCGTGTTGCTGAAGGCCGAGGCCATCGTGCCGGCTCGCGAGCTGCCGCCCTATTTCGGTAGCGGCAACGCTGCCGGCCACGAATGTCATCTCGCCTACCACAGCACGCTGATGGCGGCACTGTGGGTCGCGTTGGCGGAGCAGCGCGGCGATCTGCTCGCCGGTGTGATCGCAACAACGCCTGCGTTGCCGAATGCCAGCGGATGGCTGACGTATCTGCGCTGCCACGACGACATCGGCTGGAACGTGCTGCGCGAAGAAGCCGCAGGCAACGCGGATCGTGCACCGTTCGATCTTGCGCGCATCGCCCGTTTCTACGCAGGCGATACCGATGATTCCTTTTCCCGCGGCCGCAGCTTCCAGAGCGCGGGCGGCGATCATGTGCACGGCACCAACGGCATGACCAGCGCGCTCGCCGGTGTCGCCGATGCGCAGTCGCGCGTCGACGCGGACGCGCTGGCCTTGTCCGAGCAGCGGCTGCAGCTGCTGTACGGCATCGTGTTCGCGACGTCGGGATTGCCGACGCTGTACATGGGCGATGAAATCGCGCTCGGCAACGACGATCATTACAGCGACGACCCGTTGCGCACCGACGAAGGCCGTTGGCTGCATCGCCCGACGATGGACTGGGCAACGGCCGATGCGATCGGCGCAGGGCACGACACCGGCACCACCGCCGCGCGCATCAACCGCCCACTGCGGCAGATGATCGCGGTGCGCCGCGCGACGCCGGCACTTCGCGCCGATGCGCCGATGCGCGCACTCGAGTTTGCGGACCCGGCACTGCTCGGCATCGCGCGCGGCGATGGCTTCATCGCGCTGTTCAATCTGAGCGCACGGCCGGTCATGGCGACACCGCCGTCGGCACTCCTCGGATCGCGTTGGCGCGATACGCTCGACAAAGATGAACCGATCATCGCACTGCCCGTAATGCTGGCACCGTATGCGGTACGCTGGCTGCGCCGTGCGTGAGCGAACAGGAGTCGATCGATGAGCGAACCCGTCTACGCCGCGATCGAAGCCGGCGGCACCAAATTCGTCTGCGCGATCGGCACTGCGGACGGTACGCTGCGCGAACGCGTACGCTTTGCGACGCGCGATCCCGAAAATACGCTGGCTGAAGCGCGTGCATTCTTCGAAGCCGCCGCGCAGCGCCACGGCAGAGTTCACGGACTCGGCATCGCCAGTTTCGGCCCGATCGAGCTCGATTCGAATGCGCCGCGCTACGGCCGCCTGCTGCGCACGCCGAAAGCGGGTTGGCACGATGCCGATCTGATCGCGCCGTTCGCGCGCCTCGGCATTCCGGTCGCGCTGGATACCGACGTGAATGCGGCCGCGCTGGCCGAGTCGGTATGGGGCGTCGGACGCCGCCCGGATGGCACGCCGCTCGACACGCTCATCTATGTCACCGTCGGCACCGGCATCGGCGGTGGTGTGGTCGTACATGGCCGCACGCTGCGCGGCATGATGCATCCGGAACTCGGGCACCTGTTCCCGCGCCGACATCCCGACGACCTTGGTTTTCCAGGCGTCTGCCCGCATCACGGCGACTGTCTCGAAGGCCTGGCCAATGGCCCCGCGATCGTTGCGCGGCTCGGCCACGAACTCGGCAACGCCCCGCCCGATCATCCGATCTGGGACATCGAAGCCGACTACCTCGGTCAGCTCTGCGCGCAGCTCACGCTTGCGATCTCACCGCAGCGGATCATCCTCGGCGGCGGCGTCATGCAGCACGCGCGGCTGCTTCCACTGATCCGCACGCGCACCCGACACTGGCTCGGCGGCTACATCGCGCGCCATCAGGTCGAAGCCGGCATCGACGACTACATCGTCGCGCCCGGTCTGGACGACCGCAGCGGGATTCTGGGGGCGCTGCTGATGGCGGTGGAAAGCGATCGGCAGCGACAGATCCTGGCGCAGCTTCCGTAGCCACCACGCCATGGGGTGCCGCCTTGATGCCTGAGCGCTTTGCACAAGGGCCGGGGAAGACGGCCGAAGGCCGGAGGAGAGGCTCTCTTGGAGCAGACACGATGGAACGCACAGAAGCCTGGCTTTTCGCAGCCCGGGCTTCGCCATCGGCGAGACCCGGGACCATCGCAGGCAGACGCTTGGCAGTAAGCCCACCTGACCGCAATGGCGCTCCCCGATGGCGCTTACTTGAGGCTCGTCATTCCTGCGCAGGCGTGGACGGCGAAAATCGGGCATTGCGTGCTTACGCAAGCGACATCGCAACCCGACCCCGTCGGCTGCAGCCATTGGCGCCATCGGTTGGTCCGTGAAGAAAATCGTGCAATCGACATGATCCAGCTCGCATGCGGCTTGCCGGGCATGTCAAATTCGACGCTGTATTCGCTTTTCGCACTCGCACAGTGCCATGCGACGACAAAATCGAACTCGGCGCCATGAAAGAGCGTAGTGTCGTGCGCAATACACGGCCAACGGATATTCTGGATGGAAGGCCAATCGACTGACCGAATCGCTGCCCTCCTGGCGCACCGGACCCGCAACGAGACCGGCGCAGGAAGCGTGTCGACGTGCGTCGTTTCGCTGTGCGAAGAAATCGGCGTGGCGCTCACCCCCATCGTAGGTCCGCGCGGCGTTGCCGCACTCTACAAGCGCAGTCTTTTCCTGACCAGCCGTGAGCATCCTGTGCTGTCGGGCCTGCATGAAAACATTCAATCGACGATGGAACTGTCGCGTCTGGCAGCGACCTTGACCGCTTTGAGCGAAATCGAGGCCAACAACGTCGGCGCCGCACTCCTGCAGTCCTTCTACGAGCTGCTCGACAGCCTTGTGGGACTTTCGCTCACGGAGCGATTGCTCAGTTCTTTGTGGGACCGCCCGTTGAGCGACCCGCCCGCATCGGTACCGACGCCATGACGACCAAAGTAGCCATCCATCGATTGCCGACCGGCGTGCCCGGCCTAGACGAAATCCTGGGGGGCGGGCTTCCGGAATTCTCATTCAATCTCATCGCAGGCCCCCCGGGTTGCGGTAAAACCACGCTGGCTCACCAGATCATGTTCTCGTTGGCCAACCCGCAGCGCCGTGCGCTCTACTTCACGGTGCTGGGCGAACCGCCGCTCAAAATGTTGCGATACCAGCAACAGTTCGACTTCTTCGACACGGACGCGATCGATCAGACGATCCGCTTCGTCAATCTGTCGGAGGACACCCTGGGCGGCGACCTGGACCTTGTGCTCAAGCGCATCGTCGGCGAAGTCGAATCTTTCAACCCGACCCTGGTCTTCGTCGATTCCTTCCGCTCCATCGTGCTCGCCGGCACGAGCAACGACAACCCGCACAACACCCTGCAGCAGTTCGTACAACAGCTGGGCATGGCCATGACCAGCTGGCAGGCCACCACTTTCCTGATCGGGGAATACTTCGCCGAAGCGGATTCCAATCCGGTGTTCACCGTGTCCGATGGACTGATCTGGCTGCGCCAGAG
>JANLSB010000455.1:0-2066 GCA_031362125.1 Lysobacterales bacterium
GCGAAATGTTGCCGTCGTCCACTTCCTCGGTCAGGCCGTCGCTGCACAGGAGCAACTGCATCCCTGGACGCAGCTCGCCCGACAGTGTTTCGACATTGAGGTTCTGTGGATCGGTCACGCCCAAAGCCTGGGTGACCACATTGCGGTGCGGGTGGGTGCGTGCCTGATCGACGGTGATAGCGCCCTGCGAGATCAATTCCTGGACGTAGCTGTGGTCGTGCGAGAGTTGGGCCAGCTGGCCGTCGCGCCACAGATAGGCGCGGCTGTCGCCGACCCAGGCTACTTCGAAGCGGTTGCCCAACACCCGCAGAGCGACCACGGTGGTGCCCATCGGCAGCGCATCGCTGCGCTGGTGCGATGCGCGGATGATTTCCTCATCGGCGGTGCGGATTGCCTGGGCCAGCGAGGTGCCCTGACGGATTTCGCGGACGATCGTCTCGCGCGCGATTGCGCTGGCCACCTCGCCGTATTCGTGACCGCCCATACCGTCGGCGACCAACCACAGCCCGAGATCGCTGTCACCGTAATAGGTGTCCTCGTTGAGCTCGCGGCGCAGTCCGGCGTGGGTCAGGTGACCGAATTCGATCATGCAGCGGCCATGTGGGAGAGAGTCAGCCATATTTGTCAGGTGAATACGTAATTGCGCGATGAAACCGGACGCGGGTCGAAAAATCAATTGCTTATCGCAGCAATTGGCTGTCTTGGCCCAGCTCCGCTTGCAAAATCCCGCCAGCTGTCCCCTTCAGAGCGTCGTCTTGCCCGTGGTCGTTTCCGGCAGATGTCGAGTCTTGGGACTGTGTTTCCGTAGCGGATGGATATCGATGCTTTCGACCCGGCGACAGTGCGGTTGGCGTGTTGCACACACGCTGGCGGAATTGCCCCTAAACCTTGTCCTTGCAGAGTGGATAGAGGCGCGCGGGGTTGTCTTGGAAAAGGCATCACTCGTCGTTCATAGGCTGAATCTATTGATTTGCACGCATCGATTCAAAACACAGGGGATTAGACCATGGTTGCAGTGTTCACCGGTACCGGACTTGGGCTGTTCAATACGTCGTTGACGCAGTTGGGGGGCAGTTCTGGCGGGTCATCGGGGTTGGGTCAACTGCGGGGCGGTCAGTCGGTGAACCTGGCGACCGGCAATCTGGTATTGCAGGAACTGGACGAGAATCTGCTGGTGCGGGGCCTGAGTGCGACCTTGCTGCGGACCTACAACAGCCGCGGTACGGTGGCGGGTCAGGGTCAGGACGGCTGGGTGACGGGATTCGAGCGCCGCGTGACGCTCAGCGGGGCGCTCTTCGATGCCGCCAGCACGGTCAGCTTGACGAAGGGCGATGGTCAGACGCAGGTGTTCGTGTACAAGTCCGACAATGTCTATGTTTCGACAGATGGTGCCGGTGCCCATGACACGTTGTTATGGGATGGCGATTTCTGGAATTACGTCGACGGGGAAAAAACCCGTCACGAGATATACGGCGACGAGTCGGTCAATGGGCGTTTGCTCGGCTTCACCGACTTCAAGAACTTTTCGCTCGCCTCAACCGAGTTCACCCTGCTCTACGACTCCTCAGGCAGGGTGCTGGAAGTTCGGGCCGGCAACGGATCCGATTCCACTGCGGATGCGATCGTGTTCGCCTACAACGCCGCCGGTCAGCTGTCATCGATCAGCACCCGTGAAGGCGGCACGCTCAAAGGGCAGGTGAGCTATGGCTATGAAAACGCGAATGGCAGCGGCCGTCTGGTTTGGGTACAGACCGATCTGACCCCGGAGATCACCACCGACAACGCCTGGGATGGCACCACGGCGGCCAACAACAACGGCAAGCGCTTCCGCACCAGCTACCAGAACAACCTGATCGACGACCGGGTGCGCGCATACAGCAACACCGCAGAGGGGCAGGTGCAGAGCCGTCGCGACGGCACGTGGAAGCAGATCAACAACGTGTACCAGTTCGCCGAAGGCGACGCCGACGCGCTGGGCAGCCGAAGATTGCGGTAAAGAGCAATGACCGGCGTATCGATCCCGTCGGTGCCTGCGTCGGCATGCGCGGCTCCCGCGTCCAGGCCGT
>JANLSB010000462.1:0-13688 GCA_031362125.1 Lysobacterales bacterium
GTCTGGCGACGCTCGAAGAAACCGTTAACACCATGTTCGACACCGGCACCGATGCCGCGCTGGCGAAGATGAAGAGCTATGTCGAGGACGCGCTGTTCAAGTACAAGATCGACCGTTATCTGCTGCGGATCGGCGGTGCGCTGCTGTGGATCAAGGACCAGATCCTCGACCTGCCGCCAGAAGTCAGTCGTTTCTACGAAGCCGGGCGCAATCTGTTCACGGCGGCGATGGACGCGCTGGCCACCCGGGTCGCCAATCACGTCGAAAAAGAACTGGCCGGCGCCAAGGGCGAAGTCAGCCAGGCGCAAGCGAAGATCGCGACCGCGCAGGCCGCGCTGTCGCACGGCGTGCGTGCGCGCGGCGCGCAGGTCACTGCCGAGTACGCGGACAAGTTCAACGAGCTGAAATCCGGCATCGAAGACAAGAAGCAGCAGCTCGCCGAAGGTCTGGCGCAGAAGTACAAGGAAGCCTTCGACAAGGCCGACGAAGCGCTCAAGGCGATCCAGGACGAGAACAAGGGCCTGGTCACCAAGGCCAAGGAGAAGATCGCCGAAGTCGCCAAGGCGCTGATGGAGTTCAAGGACCGGCTGATGGGCATCCTGCGCAAGGGCGCGGACACCATCGATCTGATCCTCGACAACCCCGGCCAGTTCCTGTCCAACCTGATCGCCGCGATCAAGGGCGGCTTCCAGGCCTTCGCCGGCAACATCCTCGGCCATCTGCAGCGCGGATTCGTGAAATGGCTGTTTGGCGCGCTGTCCGGTGCCGGTATCGAAATCCCAGGCGATCTGTCGTTGCCCTCGATCCTTAAGCTGGTGCTGGGCGTGCTGGGGATCACCTACGACAAGATGCGAGCCAAGGCGGTGAAACTGCTCGGCCCGACCGCCGTCACGCTCATCGAAAAACTGGTCAGCTACGTCCAGACCCTGATCGGCGGCGGCCCGGCCGCGCTGTGGGAACAGATCAAGGGCGACCTGTCGAACCTGAAAGACATGGTGATCGGCGCGATCCAGGACTGGATCGTCAGCACCATCGTCAAGAAGGCGGTGGCGAAGGTCGTGTCGATGTTCAACCCGGCCGGCGCGATCATCCAGGCGATTCTGATGATCGTCGACGTGGTGATGTTCGTGGTCGAGCGCGCCTCGCAGATCATGGAGTTCGTCGAATCGGTGATCAACTCGATCCACGCCATCGCCACGGGATCCATCGGCGGGGCGATCAGCAAGGTCGAGCAGGCATTGGGCAACATGATCCCGCTGCTGATCGGCTTCCTGGCTTCGCTGATCGGTCTGGGCGGCATCAGCGCGAAGATCAAAGCCTTCATCCTCAAGGTGCAGACCAAGGTCGATCAGGCGATCGACAAGGTGCTGAAGAAGGCGGTGGCGTTCGTCAAGAAGATGTTCGGGAAATTAACCGGAAAGAGCGACTCGCCGGAAGAGAAGCAAAAACGCCTGGATGAAGGCTCTGCAGCAGCGCTTGCAGCAGTGAACAAGTATTCGGGCAAGAAAGTCGGCATGATCGTGCTCAAGCCATTGCTCCTGGCAGTCAAGATACGTTATCGCATGACCTCGCTGGAGCCCGTGAAGCAAGGCGATAAATGGGCGATACGCGCCGAAGTCAACCCCGTCAAGATCACGCAGACGACCATCGGCGCAGGCCCAACAACGACCGAAGTCGAGGTCGGTTATGAATCCCATTGGCCACTCGATGAATTCAAGTCGAAAGCCAACGCGATCAAGCGCGCAGCCGAAGGAAAGACTGCGAATGCCGCGCAGACGCTCAGTATCGACACGACGACAGGCAAGCAGAAATCGACAAAACCGCTGCGGCAGGGCGGTCAGGATAGATTCCGAGGACAGATCCATGCCGCGATCGGTCGCATTCCGGATGTGACGGACAAAGCCGCCGCACTCGGTCTGATGAACAAGCTGCAAGCCGATCATCAGCAGGAACTGCAGATGGGCGGAACCGATACTGACCCGAACATGGCGATGATCGAGCAGCGCATGAATTCGCAGATGGGAGGAATGTTCCGCGGCCAATTGAAGAATCTCGCGCCGGATACCAAGATCGACAAAGTCGTGGTCGAAACCGCGACAGGGACGGCACCGGCCGCAGCGCATCGCGAAAGCGGCTCTGCGAATGAGTTGCAGACACTATTGCTGAAATACAAGAACGTTGCTGCTTCAGAGACCAATATCAGGAATTGGTTCAAAATCACCTGACGACAGGGCTGCGGAGTTTCCATGAAAGAAACGCAATATGAGGAATGGGTGGAACGGGCGCGTGCGCTGACGCGCGAGCGGATGGACGAGTCGAAAACGGAATTCGGCCTCGGGAAATACAAGCGCTACCAGGTCGATCTGCCGAAGGCGGCGATCCGTTTTTACGACGAACAAGATGCAGAACGCGTACGCGCCGATATTCAGGTTGCAGGCAGCTGGTCGTCGGAGTCGGAATCCTGGATGTGGGGTTGGGAGAATGAATCCATTCCGGAGGCAGCCGTCGACAGGATGACCGCGGTTTTCGACATGGGCGTTAGCGTTGGCATCGAAAAGCTGCAGCACTTGTTCGGTTCGTGCGACGAAGGAGAAGCCTGGTCGATGGCGTCTCTGGCCTGCGAAATCCTGGGCGCGGAATCCGTTTACTGCGCGCCCGGAAAGAAGAACATGCTCTTCCTCCTGCTGATGAATATTAGAACCGTGCCGTGATTCCTCTGACGGACTACCGCGAAATGCATTCGAGCTCGACGATCATCGTCTGCGGCTGCGGCCCCTCCCTGCGCGAACTCGAACAGCCGGAGCGCTTCATCACCATCGGCGTCAACGATGTCGGCCGCCTGTACGATCCCACCTATCTGGTGGTGCTCAACCCGCGTCAGCAGTTCAAGGCCGACCGTTTCCGGTATGTCGAAGCGTCGAACGCGCAGGCGCTGTTCACCCAGCTCGATCTCGGTCGGGTCAAGCCGCCGGTGGTGAAATTCAGACTGGGGCAATACGGCGGCGTCGAGATCGGCGCCGGCGATGTGCTGCACTACACCCAGAACTCGCCTTATGTCGCGGTGTGTCTGGCCGCATACATGGGCGCGAAACGCATCGGTCTGATCGGGGTGGATTTCACCGACGATCATTTCTTCGCGCCGACCGGACGCCATGCGCTGTCGAGCCGGCTGCAGGAAATCGACCGCCAGTACGGCCGGCTTGCCGCGTCGCTGGCGCAGCGCGGGATTGCACTGGTCAATCTCGGCTCGATCAGCCGGTTGCGTACCTTGCCGAGGATGCGGATCGACGCAGCGGGCGAGTGGATCGAAACCAACACCACCAATACCGCCAACACCGCCAACACCATCGGAACGCTGCCGCCGCGTGCGGCACAGAGGAGTGATTGCATGAAAGTCGCGATCGAAAAGCGTGCGTCCGGCGTCGTCGGCCAATTGCTCGAAGCGCTGGCCGGTTCGGTCGCGGCGCTGGGCCACAAGGTCGTGCGCGACCCGCGCAATACCGCGCACGATCCGCGCGTGCTGTCGATCGTCTGGAACGGTCGCGGCTACACCACCCGCGGCCCGACCCTGTACTGCGAACACGGCTGGCTGCCGCGCGCCGACTACCAGATCAGCCCGCGCGGCATCAATGCGGATTCGCATGCGGCGCCGTTCGCGTGGAACGGCGTGCCGCTGACGGCGGAACAGGACGCCGATCTCGACCGCCGGATCGAGGCGATCAAGTCGGCGAGCTTCGAGGGCTACTACCGGTACATGCAGGCGAACATCGGGCAGGCCAACATCGGGCAGGCGAACATCGGGCAGGCGAACATCGGGCAGGTCAACGTCGGCGCCCACACCGGACTCGGACTGCCGAAGGATTTTCTGCTGGTGCCGCTGCAGATCGAATCCGACACCAATCTGGTCCGCCATGCGCCGATGGCGCTGCGCACGATGCAGGGCCTGGTCGATCACGTCTCCGCGATCGATCCGCCGTGGCCGGTGATCTTCAAACAGCATCCGGCGGATGCGCGCACCGTCAACCGCCATCTGCGCCTGCAACTGCGCCGCAAACAGGACCGGCTGTGGCCGCAGTCGCGCGGCAATATCCATCAGATGCTGGGCAGCGGCGCCTGTCGCGGCATTCTCACCATCAACAGCAACGTCGCGCACGATGGTTTGCTGTGGGACGTGCCGACGATCGTGCTCGGCCGCAACATCTGGCCCAGAAGCGGCGAGCTCAAGCCCTTCCTGACCGCGATCCCGCAGGACTGGGCGTCGCTGGCCGACAGCGTCGAAAGCGCCGAAGGCATCGCCTGCCGGCGCACCTACGCGCGCTATCTGATCGATCACCAGTGGACGCTGGCCGATGCGTCCGACCCGCAGCGCGTGGCCGAGCTGATCGAGATCGCGCTGCATCACCGGGCGATGCCGGCGCCGGTGACTCAGCTGCCGCGCAGGCTTTCGAGCAGGCTGCCGACGGGCAAGCCTCCGACCGCCGCCGTGCGCAAGCCCGTGGTGCTGCAGCGGCGGGCGAACGCGATGCCGATCATCAATGTGGTGGCGGAAAACAAGGGCTGGCTGTTCGAGCACTGGAAACAGGCCTTGGCCGGCGCATCGCAGCCGGGCTATCGGGTGGCCGCCAGCAACAAGCCGATGCCGCAGGCCGAGGCCTGGATCTTCCTGCGCGCGACCGAAGCCGCGCGCAGCCCGGACCCGATGCGCAGCGTCGTGCACCTGCACGATCTGAGCGGCCCGGACGCGTATCGCCCTTGCGGCCCACGCGCCGATGTCGCGCGCTGCGGCGGCATCCTGCTGACCCATCCGGCGCAGGAGAACATTCTGCGCGACGCCGGCATCACCCTCGCGATGCGGCGCTGGGCCATGCAGCCGGTGGGATGGGGCGAAGCGCAGGCGCCATCGTCATCGTCATTGTCATCGTCTGGCGACGACGTGCCGACGCTCGCATGGTTCGGTCGTCCGGCCACACACAACGGTCAGGATGTCAGCGGTCTGGCCGACCTGGTGGAGGCGGTCCGCAACGTCAGCGTGCCGATGCGGGTGGTGCTGATCGGCGAACGTCTGGAAGCGACGGCGGCCGCGCTGAAGCGCATGGGCATCGACTGCAAAGTGCTGGCAACCGCGCATTGCCCGCCGTCGCGCGTGGCCGACTGGATCGGTCGCTTCGATGCCCTGGCGGTCACCAGCGCTGCGGACTGCGGCCCGTGGCCGCTGTTCGACGCAGTGCGCGCAGGCGTGCCGGTGGTGGCGCTGCGCGTGGGCTGGGCCGGGACCTTGCTGGCCGACGGCCGCTGCGGGCATCTGGCCGCCGATGCAAAAGAGATGACGACCGCCATCGATGCGGTGATGGCGCAACGCGGCGCGTGGCGCGAACGGCGGATCACGATGCCGCTGCAATGCCCCGAGTTCAGCATGCACGCCTGGCTGAAAACCAATCTGCAGCTCGCCGCCGATCTTGTCCCTCAGCAGCGGATGGCCGTGGCATGAGCATGCCGTCATGAGCACGCTGTCATGAGCATGCCGTCATGAGCAGGCTGTCATGAGCACGCCGCGCACGAACAAACCGGCGGACCGGATCAAGCGCCGCATCGCCAAGGCCGGCAAGCTGCGCAAAGCCGCCACGCCGGGCAAGCGCGCAAAGCCGCCCTGGTTGGCCGATCAGGCGTTGACCCTGCTGCTGGAACAATACGCATTCGAGACAGTACTCGATGTCGGCTGCGGCGACGGCGGCCACGCGCGGCACTTCGCCGCACACGGCAAGCGCGTCACCACGGTGTCGTTCGAGCCGTATGGCGACCATCGCCCGGATTTCGTCGGCGACTTCATGGATTTTCCCGTCGACACGCGCTTCGATGTCGTCTGGTGTTCGCATGCGCTCGAGCATCAGGCCAACGTGCGCCAGTTCCTGCAGCGCCTTGTCGACTGCGCCAGGCCCGGCGGGCTGCTGGCGATCACGGTGCCACCGGCGCGCCCCTACATCGTGGGCGGGCATCTGACCGTGTGGAATACCGGACTGCTGCTCTACAACCTGATCGCCGCCGGCATCGACTGCCGCGAGGCGCGGGTGAAGGTCTACGGTTACAACATCTCGCTGATCGTGCCGGTGCATCGCATCGAGCTGCCGGATCTGCGCCACGACCTGGGCGACATCGAACGGCTGGCGCGGTTCTTTCCGATGCCGGTGAAGCAGGGCTTCGACGGGCGGATCGAAGAGATCGGCTGGACGCGGCCTCCGACCGCGATGCCCTCGACCAGGATGCCCTCGACCACGATGCCCTCAACCAAGATCGAGCCTGCGCGCACACAGGCCGCGCTGGATCTGGCGTCGTTCCTGCGCGTTCAGCCGTGTCGCGGCAGCGATCTGGAGACGTTGTCGATGGTGGCGGGCGCGTATTGCCCGGCAGGCCACGTCATGGAGTTCGGGGTGTTCCGCGGGCGTTCGGTTACCGCGCTCGCGACCGCGCTGCCCGATCGCAGCATCCACGGTTTCGACACCTTCACCGGACTTCCGCTGCCCTGGCAGCGCGGCCCCGGCGATATCTATTCCGTCGGCCACTTCGGTGTCGATGGGCTGCCCGATGTCCCCGCCAACGTGACGCTGTGGCCCGGCGAATTCGCGGCCAGCCTGCCCGCCTGGCTGGACGCGCATCCCGGCCCTGCAGCGCTGATCCATATCGACTGCGATCTCTACGAATCCACGCGCACCGTGCTGTCGATGCTCGACGGGCGGATCGTGCCCGGCACGGTACTGGTGTTCGACGAACTCTGCGACTGGACCGGCTCCGGCGTGTATCCGGCATGGCGGGAAGGCGAATGGCGCGCGCTGAACGAATGGATCGAACGCAGCGGCCGGCGCCTGCGCGTGCTTGCGCGCGGCCCCCGCTACTCGGCGGCGGTGCAGATCATTTCCGAACAGGCGAACAACGCAGCCGTTTGACTTTCTGATGGAATTGACCGCCCCGGGTGCCTTGCAGGAGCAGCTGCGCCGATTTCAGGCGAGCGTCGGAAACCGGCGCTCGCACCAGTCCATCACTGTCGAAATCAACTTGGCCTGTTGTGCGATTTCGGTAAACGTGTGGTTGGCATCCGGGCAGTAGATGTTGTCGAGCTTTCCGCGCAGTTCGGGAAAGGATTCGTACAACTGGTCGGCATGGTTGTAGCGCACACCCTGCGCGGAGGAGTAGATGGACAGAATCCGCACGTTGCGGGCCACAAGGCCGTTCAACACCCGGCGATAGTCTTCGAGCGGAGGCGGCTGGCGCGCGGGGGACGCAGTGGGCGAAGTATCCGCCGGCGCCGGCGACCGGGTGCGGAACCGTCTCAGAAGCTTGCCTGGCAGGGCCAGCCACGCGGCAGGGCTGCGGAGGCGCGACCGCAGCGACCGCAGGCGCGCCTGGCGGGTCGGGTAACACGGGGGGTCGACCAGCACCAGCCCTACGATCCGGGGATCCGCTTCTGCGGCCGCCAGGGCATTGTCGGCCCCGGAACAGATCCCGAACACGATCGCGGACACAGCGGAGCCGGTTGCCCCCAGATGGTTGAGGGCGGTACTGATGTCGGCGACCGAGCTTGCGCGGAAGCTCAGCTGGTCCGGAACGGCGCCGCTGTCGCCGACGCCCGACAGGTCCATGCGTACGGCGAGGTTGCCGGCTTCGGCCAGGCGCCGCGCGAGCTGAACATGCAGCCGATGCGGCCCGATCCGGTGGATGACGCCGGCATTCACCAGCAGTACCGCAGGCAGGCCGCGGGCCACAGTTGGCTCACTCGCGATGGCAACGAGTGTACGATTGCCCCCGAGCTGTAGGACCTGTTCGCGGATGACCGCATCGCTGCAGTTTCGATCAAAAGGCATGCGTTGCCGATTCCGAATGGTTTATGCGTCATCGGAAGTACACCCGGGGGGACCACTCTTGTCAATTCGCTTCTTTGAAGCACATGGGCGCAACCTGCTTGCGGCCGTGCACCCCGCACTGCGCCTACAGGCGCGCAGTGCGGCGGTCGTGCTGTGCAATCCGTTCGGTGAGGAAGCCGCGCGTGCGCATCGTGCCTATCGCGTCATTGCGCGCAAATTGGAAGATACCGGCTACGCGGCGATACGCTTCGACTATTCGGGCACCGGCGATTCATGCGGCGACATCGCCGACTTCGGGATTGAAGACTGGGTCCAGGACATCGCAGCGGCGGCCGAAGAACTGCGCCGCGAATCCGGGGTGTCCCGGATCGTACTGGTGGGCTTGCGGCTCGGCGCAACCTTGGCGGCGCTTTGCGCGCAGCGCGGTGTGCTGCGCACCGCCCACGTCGTCCTGTGGGACCCTGTCGTCGACGGTGCGCAGTATCTGCGCGAACTGGGCCGTGCGCATCGCACTTACATGGCCACAGAGTTTGGTCTTGCGGTCGCGACCGCTGCCGATGCCGCTATCGCGCAGGATCCGTTTTCGATCGACTCGCTGCAGGAGTCGCTGGGCACGCCGATCAGCGCGCGTCTGCGCGGCGAGCTTGCCGGCATCGATCTGGCGGGCGACCCGCCCGCCAACGGAATGACCACGGTGCTGTGCACCCAACGCACGCCTGACATGGAACGGCTCCGTCTCCGCTGGGCCGAAGGTCCGCGCATGCATTGGATCGACCTTGATGGCAGCAGCGCATGGAATTCCGATGCCGCGCTCAACAATGCCGTCGTGCCGATGAACGAAATTCTCGCCCTGATCTCCAGAATCGAAGCCTGCCATCCGTGATCACGCCCCAAGCCCCGATCGATAACCGTCTGCCACCAGCGAACGCCAGCGGCTATCGCCCCGAAGCGACCGTGCACGCGCTGTTCCGCGAACGCGCGAAACTGCATCCGGACCGTATCGCGCTGTGTTGGGGCGGCGGCGCGATGCACTACGGTGAACTCGATCGCCGCTCGGATGCGCTCGCGCAGCAGTTGCGGGAGCTCGGTGCAGACACCGACAAGCCCATCGCCCTGTGCCTGCCGCGCTCGCCGCAGGCGGTGGTCGCCGCGCTGGCGATTCTCAAGGCCGGCGGCGCGTACCTGCCGCTCGATCCGGATTATCCCGCCGCGCGGCTTCGTCACATCGTGCAGGATGCCGCGGCCACCTTCCTGATCACCGACGACGTGCATCTCGCAGCGCTGACCGGGATCGCCGGACAGACGCTGTGCGTCGATGCGTTCGATGGCGATCCGCAGCATGGTCGCGGCGCGTCGATCGAGCCGATGCAGGAAACCACGACGGCCAACGGCCTGGCGTACGTGATGTACACCTCCGGCTCCACCGGCCTGCCTAAAGGCGTGCAGATCGAGCATCGCTCGATCGTGCGCCTGGTCGGCGATGTGGACTATGTCCGCCTCGACGGCGACACCTGTTTCCTGCATGCCGCGCCGCTGGGTTTCGATGCATCGACGCTGGAGCTGTGGGGGCCGCTGCTCAACGGCGGCCGCTGCGCGATCCTGACCGCGCCGGTGCCCGATGCGCATGCGCTGCGCGAAATCATCGATGCGCTTGGCGTTACCACTGCCTGGCTCACAGCCGCGTTGTTCAACGCGGTGATCGACGAAGCGCCGCAATCGCTGCGCGGTCTGCGTCAGCTGTTCACCGGCGGCGAAGCGCTGTCGCCCAGCCACGTGCGTCGCGCGTTGCGGGCGCTGCCGGACACGATGCTGCACAACGGTTACGGCCCGACCGAATGCACCACCTTCGCCACGACCTATGCGATTCCGCGCGATCTCGCCGAAGACGCCACCAGCATTCCGATCGGTCGTCCGATCGCCGACACCCATGTGCATGTGCTCGATGCGCAGCAGCAAGCTGTGCCCACGGGCGAAACCGGAGAGCTGTACATCGGCGGTCGCGGCGTGGCGCGCGGCTATCTCGGTCGCCCCGAGCTTGATGCGGAGCGTTTCCTCGCCGATCCCTTCGTCGCAGGCGCGCGTCTGTACCGCACCGGCGATCTGGTGCGTTGGCGCGACGATGGTCTGCAAGACGCGGAGCTCGAATTCGTTGGCCGCGTTGACGACCAGCTGAAGATCCGCGGTTTCCGGATCGAACCCGGCGAAATCGAAGCGTTGTTGTCGCGAGTCTCCGGCGTACGCGCCTGCGCGGTCGTCGCCAAACCCGGACCGGGCGGCAGCAAGCGGTTGATCGCCTATGTCGTTGCCGATGCATGGGATGCTTCGCAGGCACGCACGTTGCTTGCGCGCGAGCTGCCCGATTACATGGTCCCCGCCGCGTTCGTGCGTCTGGACGCGCTGCCGATCACCGCCAACGGCAAACTCGACCGCGCGGCATTGCCGACGCCGACCGGCGCCCGCCCCGATCTGCAGCATCCCTACCGCGCGCCGCGCGGCGAACGCGAAACAGCGCTGTGTGCGGCGTTCGCGGAGGTGCTGGAACTCGATCGCGTCGGCACCCGCGATGCGTTTTTCGAACTCGGCGGCGATTCGCTGTCGGCGCTGCGTCTGCTGCAGGTGTTGCGGACACGTGGTGTCGGCGATCTTCGTCCGGTGCAGTTGTTCGAAGCGCCGACGCCGGCGGGTCTTGCGCGGCTGCTCGATGGCGATGCGTCGCCGATGACGATGTCGAAGTCGAATACCGGCGGAACGATCCCGAACGAACCCATCGCGAACGAGCCTATCGCGATTGTCGGCATGGCCGGCCGTTTCCCGGGCGCCGAGGATATCGAAGCGTTCTGGCGCAATCTCTGCGCAGGCCAGGAATCGATCCGGATCTTCGCGCCCGACGAGCTCGATCCGTCGATTCCGCGCGCCCTGACCGACGACCCCGCATACGTGCGTGCGCGCGGCGTGCTCGACCATGTCGATCGTTTCGACGCCGCGTTCTTCGGCATCTCGCCGCTGGAAGCGCAGCTGATGGACCCGCAGCATCGGCTGTTCCTCGAAACCGCATGGCATGCGCTCGAGCACGCGGGCTACGTGCCGGAAAGCGCGCCGGGACGCGTCGGCGTGTTCGGCGGCATGTACAACGCGACGTACTACCTGCATCACGTGCTGTCGCGGCCGGATGTGGTCGCGCGCCTCGGCGAACTGCCGACGATGCTCGCGAACGAAAAGGACTATCTGACCAGCCGCGTCGCCTACAAGCTCGGGCTGGACGGCCCGGCGGTCAGCGTACACACCGCGTGTTCGACGTCGCTGGTCGCCACGATCATGGCGATGGACAGTCTGCGCAGCGGGCAGTGCGCGCTGGCGCTCGCCGGCGGCGTGGCGGTTACCTGCCCGCCGAACAGCGGCTATCTGTATCAGGAAGGCGCGATGGCCTCGGTCGACGGCCACACCCGCACTTTCGACGCCGATGCCGCCGGCACGGTGTTTTCCGACGGTGTGGCGATGCTGGCGCTGCGCCGATTGTCGGATGCGATCGCCGATGGCGACACCGTCTATGCCGTGCTGCTCGGCGGCGCGGTCAACAACGATGGCGCCGAGCGCGCCAGTTTCACCGCGCCGAATCCGGCCGGGCAGGCGACGGTCATCGCGATGGCGCACGATGCCGCAGGGATCGACGCACGCAGTATTTCCTACGTCGAAGCGCACGGCACCGCCACACCGATCGGCGACCCGATCGAAGTCGCCGGCCTGACCCGCGCCTTCCGCCGGCATACCGAAGACCGCGGCTTCTGCGGCATCGGTTCGTTGAAGAGCAATGTCGGCCATCTGGTCACCGCCGCCGGCGCCGCCGGCCTGATCAAGACCGCGCTGGCGCTGCATCGCGAGACGCTGCCGCCGACCATCGGCTACGCGCGCCCCAATCCGCAGATCGATTTCGATGCGTCGCCGTTCGTGCCGCAGGCCGCGCTGCAGGCGTGGCCGCGCACCGCGCAGCCGCGTCGCGCCGGCGTCAGCGCGTTCGGCTTCGGCGGCACCAATGCGCACGTGGTGCTGCAGGAAGCACCGCTCGCGAAAGCAGCGGCGCCATCGCAGCGGCCGCAGCATCTGTTGACGCTCTCCGCACGCACGCCGGAAGCCTTGACGGCGTTTTCGCAACGCATGGCGACGTACTTCGACAAATCCGGCGATGGCGCAGCGCTGTCGTTGGCCGATATCGCGCACACCGCGCGCGTCGGTCGGCGCGCGTTCGCGTATCGACGCAGCATCGTTGCTGCAGACCACGCGGAAGCGGCGCGTCTGCTGACTACGACCAGCGCCGCTGGCGCAACCGCGATCAGCGACACGCCCGAAGTCGCCTTCATGTGCCCGGGGCAGGGCGCGCAGTACCCGGCGATGGGCCGTGGCCTGTATGCATCCGAGCCAGTGTTCCGCGACGCCTACGATGCGTGCTGCGAATTGCTTGTCGCGCAGATGGATATCGGCGCAACCACCGCGAACGACGTGCGCGATCTGTTCTTCAGCGATGCACCGGCAGTCCTGGTGGCGACGCATCTGACCCAGCCTGCGGTGTTCGCGCTGGAATACGCGCTGGCGAAGCTGTGGATGTCGTGGGGCGTGGCGCCTGGCGCGCTGATCGGCCACAGCGTCGGCGAGTTCGTCTGCGCGACCCTGGCCGGCGTGATGTCGCTGGCGGATGCGCTGGCGCTGGTCGCGCTGCGCGGCCGGCTGATGCAGGCACAGCCAGCGGGGAGCATGCTCTCGGTGCGGCTGTCGGCGACGGCGATCGCAAAGTATCTCGACGACGCAGTCGAACTCGCGGCGGAAAATTCGCCGGCGTTCTGCGTGGTTGCGGGCCCGACGCCGGAGATCGAACGCCTCGAAGCGCGCCTTGTCGCCGATGGCATCGCCGCCAAGCGCTTGATGACTTCGCATGCCTTCCACTCGGCGATGATGCAGCCGGTGGTAGCGCCGATGCTGGCGCAGCTGCAGACGTTGACGCTGCATGCGCCGCGCATTCCGATCGTCTCCACGGTGACCGGCGAATGGCTGAGCGATGCCGAGGCCCGCGATCCGCAGTACTGGGCCGAACATCTGCGCCGGCCGGTGCGCTTCGCGCCGGCCGCGACGCGCCTGCTCGAAGATCCGAACCGCCTGTTGATCGAAATCGGTCCGCGCGGCACGCTTGCGACGCTGGCCAAACAGTGCGCGCCGAAAGGTCGCGCCGGTCTGGTCGCGATCGCCAGCCTCGGCGACGATGATGCGCTGGAGTCGTTGACGCTCGCGCAGGCACTGGGTCAAGCCTGGACGCTCGGCATCGCGCCGGACTGGAAAGCTTACGTCGAGCATGAACCGCGCCGACGCGTGCCGCTGCCGGGTTATCCGTTCGCACGCGATCGGCATTGGGTGGATGCGGTGGCGAAGGTCGCGAATGTCGTTGACGCGCCTGTCATCGCTCCAACCGCGGCAGAGCCTGCGAGTGTCGCTGTGCCAACAGCGAACCCGACGGAAGCGGTCGTGGAAGGCAGCGACACGCTGCCGCGCCTGATCGCGCTGATCGAAGACGTCTCCGGCTTCGAAATCGGCAGCGCCGAGACCGGCACGCCGTGGCTCGAACTCGGCCTCGACTCGCTCGCGTTGACCCAGCTGGCGTTGCAGCTGCAGCGCACGTTCCAGGTCAAAGTCACGTTCCGGCAGATCATGGAGCAGTACGGTACGGCCGCGGGGGGTGCGGGGGCCCGCCACCGGCCACCCGCCCCGCCCAACCACACAACCCCCACCCCCACACCCCATAAAGATTAGGGCGCCGAAGCACCAACCCCACGCCCCCCAGACAACAACCCC
>JANLSB010000135.1:0-1986 GCA_031362125.1 Lysobacterales bacterium
TTGAGCTCCGGGCGCGGGCGAAGGCGCAGCACCGGGAAGGCCAGCGCGGCCAGCGGCAGACGCTGCATCGGGTGCAGTGCATCGAGCTGTTCGCTGCGCATCGCCTTGGCGAGCACGGAGGTCTCGCGGCCTAGGCGCGCGGCGATCTCGGTGTGCTGCTTGCCCTGCACTACCGCGTCGTTATCCAGCAGCAGCGCCAGTATCAGCGGCACCACATCGTCGCGGTTCGAGGCCAACACGCGCAACGCGTCCGGAATGGTCGAGACGATGACGTTGGCGCGGCGATAGTCGTCAGCCGTCGGGTGCGCGACCTGTGCGACCACCATCGGCGGGCTGACGTTGAATTCGGCTTCCGACCCCGGCAGCCGCGTGGTGGCGCCGCCGACAAGCCCAAGGCGCGCGTCTTCTTCCAGGCCGTTGGGCGGCTGCGTGAGCCAGCGCTGATGCAGCGTGGCGAGCTGGTCCTTGCGAAAGCTCGGCTCCAGCGCCTGGATCCGCTGCAGCAGCGGCGGATGGGTCGCAAACAAACCGCTGAGGCCGATGCCGTCGCTGAACAGCATGTGGCTGACTTCCTCGGCGTCGCCGACGCGTTCGAGTTTGGCGCCATCGCCCACCCCGCCGATCTTCTTGAGCGCGCCGGCCAAGCCGACGGTCTGGCGCGTGAACTGCACCGCCGAAGCGTCGGCGAGCATCTCGCGCGAGCGGCTGACGCCGGCCTTGATCATGCGACCGAAGAACAGGCCCAGGTAGCCGATGGCCATCGCCACCAAGGCTACAACCAGTACTGCGCCGGCACCCTTGTCGCGCCCGCCAAAGCGGCCGTGTTCGAGGATCTTGCGGCCGATGATGGCCATCATCAGGATACCGAACAGCACGCCGATCAGACGGATGTTCAGGCGCATGTCGCCGTGGAGAATATGGCTGAATTCATGGGCGATCACGCCCTGCAGCTCATCGCGATTGAGCCGGTCGAGGGTGCCGCGCGTCACCGCGATCACCGCATCGGACGGCGAATAGCCGGCGGCAAAAGCGTTGATACCAGCCTCGTGTTCCAGCACGTAGAGTTTGGGCATCGGCACGCCGGACGCGATCGCGATCTCTTCGACCACGTTGCGCAACCGCCGCAGCTGCGGGTCGCGCGTCTGCTCGGGCACCGGCACGCCGCCCATCTGTTGCGCCACCGTCTCACCGCCGCCGCGCAAACTGGCGATGCGGTACATCGAACCCAGGCCGATGATCGCGACTGTGACCACCGAAGCGAAGATCAGCATCACTGCGGTCTGCGCTGGCGTGCTTTCGTCGTGCGAAGCGATGGCGATCAGCACCGCGACATCGACCACGCACACGATCCCGATCACCGCCAGGACAAACAGCAGAACCAGTCGGGTGGAGGCCGTGCGTGCGGCGGTCTGGTGTTCAAAGAAGTTCATGCAGAAGCCCGGAGTGGCGATTCGTGACGATGGAGGCCTGTTGTTGTCATCCCGAGCACCGCGAGGGACCCGTTGTTGGTTCGGTGTTTGAAATCAAAAGCAGATCCCTCGCCGCTGGCTCGGGATGACGGCACTGACCGGCCTGCGTTCGAGTGGAGACAAGCAGTGTCACGCCCTCAGAACTGCACCTTCGGCGCTTCGCGCATTTCTGGCTTGTCGGCAGGAATCGCGAGCTGCGCGGCGGCGGCGAAATTGAACAAGCCGGCGATCATGCTCGACGGGAATACTTCGCGCCGGTTGTTGAACGCCATCACCGCATCGTTGAACGCCTGGCGCGCGAACGCGACCTTGTTCTCGGTGCTGGTCAGCTCCTCGGTGAGCTGCATCATGTTCTGGTTGGCCTTGAGATCCGGGTAGGCCTCCGCGATCGCCAGCAGACGGCCCAGACCGGCGTTGAGCTGGCCCTGCGCGGCGGCGAGCGTCGCCATTGCCTCCGGGTCGCCGGGGTTGGCCTTGGCCGCCGCCAGGCCCGACTGCGCGGCGGAGCGCGCCGAGA
>JANLSB010000520.1:0-1943 GCA_031362125.1 Lysobacterales bacterium
CGGCGCCGGCCGAGACCGAGCCGAACCACTGCGAACCCTTGCGCGTGCCGTTGACGAAATTGCCGTTGCTGGTGACGAACCGGCGGAGGTCGTAGTCGAGGCTCTGGTAGCCCCACAGACCGTCGATGAAGAACACATCGCCCGGGCTGTAGCTTGCGTACAGCGCGAAGGTGTAGGCCGTGCCCTCGCTGCGGCTGCCGTTGTCGCCGATGTCGCTGCTGTCGCTTCCGTAGCCCACACCGCCGCCGACGGTGAGCGCATCGTTGACCCGGTAATCCAGACCGGCACTGACACCATCGGTTTCGAAGTCCACGCCGGCACTGCCGTTGCGGCCATCGTGGTTGCCGGAGCGGATCGTGCCTGCCGTCCAGATGCCGTATGCGTTCTTTCCGTCGCCGCCAGCGGCGTTCTTCTGCTCGGCCATGGCGGTAGCACCCGCGCCGCCGGCACCGCCCGCGTTGGCGCGGTCGCAGCGACGGCCCGGAATCGCACCGACCACTTCGGGGCAGTACTGGTCGTAGGCCACGCTCAGACCGCTGTCGAAACCGCCGTCCTCGCCCGCACCGTGCAACCGCTCCAGACGCTGCTGGAAGTTGTTGATCTGGGTGGTCGCAAAGCGACGGGTGGCGTCCGCCTGTGCCTCCAGCAGACCGCGCACTTCCGGGTCTTTCGACGGATCGGGACGGTCCACGACCGTGAGCGCGTAGACCCGCGTGCCGGTGAAGCCCAGCGCATCGGTCGCCCGGATCGTGAAGTTGAAGACGCCCGACACCGTCGGCGTACCGCTGAGCGAACCCGCCGTGCTCAGGGTCACGCCGGCCGGGAGCGCGCCTGCGGTGACCGCGAAGAGGTACGGCGCAGTGCCGCCGGTGGCGGTCAGCGCCTGCGTGTAGAGCAGCTGCTGGACGCTGTTGGGCAGGGTCGCCGGGTTGATGGTGATGGTCGGTGCCGAGATCGCCAGGGTATAGGCGTTGGTCACCGTCGCCGCCGTACCGGTGGTGCTGTCGGTCGCGCGGATGCTGAAGGTGAAGGCGCCCACGGCAGTGGGAATACCCGTCAACGCACCCGTGCCGGTGTTGAAGCTCAGGCCCGGCGGCAGCGCACCGGACGACACCGCATAGGTATATGGCGCGATGCCGTTGCTGGCGATGAAGGTCTGGCTGTACGCCACGCCGCCGGTACCGGGCGGCAACGCACCCGCCGCGGGCGTCATCGCCAGCGTCGGTGTCGCGATCGTCAGCGTGTAGGCGTTGGTCACCGTCGCTGCGGTGCCGCCGGTGCTGTCGGTCACGGTCACGCTGATGTTGAACGTGCCTGCCTGCGTCGGCGTACCGCTGAAGGTGCGCGTGGCGCTGTTGAAGGTGATGCCAGCCGGCAGCGTGCCCGTCTGGGTCACGGTGTACGGCGCGATACCGCCCGCGATGGTCAGCGTCTGCGTGTAAGCGGTCCCGGCCGTGCCGCCCGGCAGCGTGGCCGGGGTCAGCGTGACCGTCGGTATCGCCACGATCACCGTGTAGGTGCGGCTGGCAGTCTGGCCATTGGCATCGGTCGCGGTCACGGTGAAGTTGAACGTGCCCGAGGCCGTTGTCGTGCCGGACAGCGCACCGCCCGAACCCAATGTCAGACCGTTCGGCAGCGCACCTGCCGTCACCGCGAACGCGTACGGCGCGACGCCGCCCGTCGCGGTCAGGGCCTGGCTGTAGCTCAGGCCCGCCGTGGTGTTGGGCAGCGTGGCCGGGGCGACGACGATGGTCGGCGCCGGCACATTGAGCGTGTAGTTCTGCGCGATCGAGAACGGCGCGCCCGCACCCGTCAGCAGCGCGTCGGTGGCGGTGACCGTGATCGGGTAGCTGCCCGGTACGGTCGGCGTACCCGACAGCGTGTTGCCGCTGAAGGTGACGCCCGCCGGGAGGGCGCCGGTCAACACGTAATTGAACGGACCC
>JANLSB010000571.1:0-11304 GCA_031362125.1 Lysobacterales bacterium
AGATGCCGTTGTTCTCGACCGTGTCCCACACGTTCAAGGCTGCGAAGGCGATGGTTGCGCGGTCACGCGCATCCTCGCCGCGCCAGAGTGCGCCGGTATCGAGCGCGGATTCGACGGCGAAACAGACCTCGCCCCGATGACGTGCCTCGTCTCGGGCGATGGCATCGGCGATGCACGCCAGACTGGCCTCTGGAAACATCCGGCGGGCCGAAGGCGCAAACACATGGCGGAACCAGCGCGCAATCATCGACATCACCAGCGCCCGGAGGCGCCGCCGCCTCCGCTGCGACCGCCACCACCGGACCAACCGCTGGAACCGCCCCCGCTGCCCGACCAGCCGCCGCCCGAACTGCCGCCGCTGTAGTTGCCCCAGCCACCATGGCCTGCGTGGCGGCCTGAGGATGTAGATGCGCCGATCAGGGCGCCGATCAGGGCAGCGAAAACGATCACCAACCACGGCGCGGCGAACAACCAGACGACGATGCCTGCTGCAGCGCCGACCAGCAGCGCGCGCATGGGCCGCGGCACGGCGCCGAACAGTCCGCGCGCGAAGACCGACGCGAAGAAAGCGACGAACATCGCACCGAACCAATCGGATTGTCCGCCGCCGCCATCCACTTGCGGTGCCATCGGTTCGGGCAACGCCTCACCATCGATCAGCCTCACCAGTTGCGCGCTGGCATCGCCGATGCCTCCTGCGAAATCGCCGTTCCGGAATTTCGGCACCAGATATTCCTGGACGATGCGACCAGCGGCGATATCGGGAATCGCACCTTCCAGGCCATAACCCGGCTGGATGCGGACTTCGCGATCATCCTTCGCCACCAGCAGCAGCACGCCGTCGTCGACGCCTTTGCGGCCGAGTTTCCAATCGTCGAACGCACGCTGCGCGTACTGCTCGATCGCTTCGGGCCGCGTGGTCGGCACGATCAGGATCTGCAGTTGGCTGCCCTTGCGCTGCTGCAGCGCCAGTGCCTGACGCTCCAACTGCGCGATCTCCGCAGCATTCAAGGTGCCGGTGGCATCGACCACCGGCGAGGTCAGCGGCGGTATCGGGGCCAATGTTTGCGCGGACGAAGCCAATGCAAACACGCAAAGGCCCACCGCCGACAGCACGCGCAGTGAACGGATCACAGCAGCGCTCCGGCGAACGTCCAGATCAGCCTCCGGATGGCGGGGGCGCCGGCTGCGACCCGGGCTTCATGTTCTGGCTCTCGGGAACAGGTATCGGCTGCGGCGCGGGCGTCAAAGACCGTGTCGGCGCCAAGCCCGGCGGCGGCGCGACCGGCGCGATCGTCTGCGTCTGCCCGGGCGCGATCACTGGAGCAGCGGATGCCTGACCTCCGAAGTCGACGACCGGCGCTTCCTGGATCTCGCGCTCGTTCTCGACCGTGAAACTCGGCTTCTGTTTGTAGCCGAACATCATCGCGGTGAGATTCACCGGAAACTCGCGGATATGGACGTTGTAATCGCGCACTGCCTGGATGTAGCGTTCGCGCTCGACCGTGATCCGGTTCTCGGTGCCTTCCAACTGCGTCTGCAGATTCAGGAAAGCCTGGTCCGACTTCAGATTCGGGTAGTTCTCGGTGATCACCAGCAGCCGCGATAGCGCGCTGGAGAGATCTCCCTGCGCCTTCTGGAACTGCTGCAGCGACGCGGCATCGTCGGGATTCACCTGGACCTGGCCGACTTTCGACCGCGCCTCGGTCACGCCGATCAGGATCTTCTCTTCCTGCTGCGCATAGCCTTTGACCGTGGCGACCAGTGCTGGAATGAGGTCGGCGCGGCGCTTGTAGACGTTCAGGACCTGCGCCCACGACGCTTTGACCGCCTCATCCTTGCGCTGGATCTCGTTGTAGCCGCAGCCGGACAGCAGCAGGGCCACGATCATCAGGACGACAACACGCATGAGGTGCGCTCCAGCGGGGGATTCGGCCAGCATTGCAGCACCCTCGGGGCTGCGGCGCAATGCGCGGGGTTTGCCGCACGCTTCGCGCCAACAGTTGCGATGGCGCAACGCCGCCGGTCCGGGGCGGCAGTCCGTTACTCCGGCAGCAGCCGCTGCTGGGCGCGTTTCTTGGTCCACAGGTTCAGGGATTCGACCGCTGCGGAAAAGCCCATCGCGAAATAGATGTAACCCTTCGGTACGTGCGCGCCGAGCCCTTCGGCGACAAGAAATGCACCGACCAGCACGATGAATGCGAGCGCCAGCATCTTCACGGTCGGATTGTTGTCGATGAACTTGCCCAGCGGGGTCGCCGCCATGAGCATCACCGCCACCGCCAGCAGGATCGCCGCCACCATCACCGGGGTCTGATTGGCCATGCCCACCGCCGCGATCACCGAATCGAGCGAGAACACGATGTCGATCACCGCGATCTGCGCGATCACGCCCCAGAACACGGTCACGGGCTTGGTATTGATGTCCTCGCTCTCGGCCTCGCCTTTGACGATGTCGCGGATCTCACCGGTGCCTTTCACCAGCAGAAACGCGCCGCCGAGGATCAGCACCAGGTCGCGGATCGAAATGCCGATACCGAACAGCGAGAACAGATCATTGGTCAGCCCAGCCAGCCAGGCCAAGGTCAGCAGCAGCCCGACACGGGTGATGCAGGCCACTGCAATACCGAATTTACGGGCTTTTTCGCGCTGCTCGTACGGCAGCCTGGAAACCGCAATCGAGATGAACACCAGATTGTCGATACCAAGCACGATCTCGATCGCGCTCAGGGTGATGAGGGTGATCCATGTCTGTGGATCGGAAATCAGTTCCAGCATTGCATCGCTTCCATTGTGTTTGGCGAAGGCGCCGACGGGCGCGTCGTTCGCGCGGGGCTATCGTTTTGCATCGATCGCCTGCGGCGGTCGGGGACAAGTCATCGCTTCGAGCGATCAGAGATAACGTTCGCCGAGGATCAGGCCCCAGACCAGCAGCACATTCATCATCAGCACGAACACCGCCGCCGAGCCCATATCCTTGGCGCGGCCGGCCAGCTCGTGGAATTCGGGGCCGTAGCGTTCAATCACTGCTTCGACCGCCGAATTCAACAGTTCCGCACTCAGCACCAGCAGACAGCTGCCGATCAACAGCGCGCGTTCGATCGCGTTGTCGCCCAGCCACAGGGCCAGCGGCGCAAGGATCACCAGCAAATAGACTTCAAGCCGGAACGAAGATTCGTGCAGCCATGCCGCGCGCAAACCTTGCATGGACCATTTCGCAGCCTTGAGAATACGGCCCGGGTCCCGGGGCAGATGTCCGGTGCTGTCAGCCATGTCAGCGGGCGCCGCGAGAACGGGAGTGAGCATGGACGAACATGGCGGAAGCCGGCATCGGAGCGTGACAAGGCGGTTGCAGGCCGGCGATTTTGCCACAAGCCTCCACCGCACGCCTGATCACAGTGGTTCAGCCGGGGCGAGCGCGCAGCCGCACGACCACTTCCAGTCCACCGCCGCCTTCGCGATTGCGCAGGGTCAGATCACCGCCATGGAGCGCAGCGACCCGGGCGACGCTGGCCAGTCCCAGCCCGCTCCCGGGCGTGCCACGGGCCCGATCGACGCGATGGAACGGCCGGCCCAAGGTCTCCAGCGCCGCTTCGGGCACGCCGGACCCCCGATCGCCCACGGTCAGACGCCAGTGCTCATCGTCGTCCACCAGCTCGGCCCCGAACGGCGCCGCGCCGTGGCGGGCGGCGTTGTCGAACAGATTCGCAAGCGCTCGCCGCAACGCCAGCGGCCGGCCGTCGAGCGTCGCTTCAGGCGGCACATCGAGCTGCCAGGCGCGACCGTGCCGGGCCTCGTCGGCAACCAGCGCCTGCAGCATCGCCACCAGATCGATCGATACCAGCGGCTCGTCGCGACCATCACGGACGTAGTTGATGAACTGGCCGACGATTCCGTCGAGTTCGTCGATGTCGCGCTCCATGCCGACGCGCATGGCTTCATCGGCACCGTGGTCGCCAAGCGCCAGCGCATAGCGCAGCCGCGCCAGCGGCGTACGCATGTCGTGCGAGATGCCCGCGAGCATCAGTTCGCGGTCGCGCGCCGCCGCGCGGGTGTGCCCGGCGGCATCGGCCAACGCACGCTGCAACTCGACGATTTCCTCGCTGGCGAAACGTGGCGTTGCCGGCGGCTGTTCGCCGGCAACGATGCCCGGCGCAGCGGCGGCCAACTCACGCAGCGGCCGGGTCAGACTGCGTGCGAACAGCCCGGCAGCCAGCAGTACCAGCGCGCCGATCGCCACCAATGCGAACAGCAGGCCACGCTTCAGCGGCTGCGCTTCGCCAAGCACAGGAATGCCGATCCAGCCTTGCATCGGCGGCTGCGTCTGCACCCAAAGCTGCGCAGGCGAGCCGGACAGGCGCATCGGGCGTCCGGGCAAGCGCGCGCCCACTCGCGATTCGATCCGCACCAGCAGCGGCAGCGACGGCCGCTCGCCTGCAGGAAGTTCAGTCATCCAGACGATATCGAGATCGCGCAGATCGGCGAGTGCGGCATTGCGATCGGGCAACGCCAGCAGCGCATCGGCGGCGACCACCTGCGCATGCAGCGCGCGCGCGATCCGCTCGGCATTGCTGTTGCGCATGGACAGACCGAACGCGACTGCGGCTGCGACCAGCGCTGCGATGACCACCGCCACCAGCAGCAGCAAGAGGCGCGTATGAAGATGGCGGATGCTCACGTATCGTGACCCGGCCCGTCGTCCGGGACGAACACGTAGCCGGTGCCCCATACCGTCTGCAGCCAGCGCGGCTGTTTCGCATCGTCCTCGATCAGTTTGCGCAGGCGGCTGATCATCACGTCCATGCTGCGGTCGAAGGCATCATGCTCCCGGCCGCGCGCGGCGCTCATCAGCTGATCGCGGGTCAAGGCCTGACGCGGACGCTGCACCAGCGTTGCCAGCACGCCGAATTCGCCGGTGGTCATGCGCAGTTCGCGGCCGTCGCGGCGCAGCGTGCGCGCGCCCAGATCCAGTACGCATGCGCCGAACTGGACCTTGCCGCCGTCTTCCTTCGGCGCACCGGGCGCGGCGCGACCGCGGCGCAGCACCGCACGGATGCGCGCCACCAGTTCGCGCGGATTCCCAGGCTTCGGCAGATAATCGTCGGCGCCGATCTCCAGCCCGACGATGCGGTCGATCTCGTCGCCCTTGGCGGTCAGCATCACGATCGGCGTGTCCACACCCTGTCCGCGCAGCCGCCTACAGATCGACAGCCCATCTTCGCCCGGCAGCATCAGGTCGAGCACGATCAGATCGACGTGGTTGCGCGACAGCTGCCGATCGAGCTCACGGCCGTCGCCGGCGGTCAGCGTCTCGAAGCCCTGCTGGGCGAGGTAGCGCACCAGCAGCTCGCGCATGCGCTCGTCGTCGTCCACGACCAGCAGACGGGGAGTTGTGGGCGTGGCTGTGGACGCCGATACGAGTGTGTTGGTCATGCCGCCATTGTCGCCGCTGCGGGGCTTGCGGCAAGCACGGCAGAGCAGGCGCTGCGGCGAAGTGCGGCCGGACTTGTAAACGGATGTGTCCAGCTGCGCATCCGGACATCTCCATTCGCATTCGGACGGGTTCGCGAAACGCCTTGCGCGCCGCCGCGGCGCAATCTGGCGCCACGACATCCCAAGCCTCTCCCCGGAGCTCTCCCATGAAAACGAAACATATGCTCTTCATCGCCGCCGGTCTGACCGTCGCCCTCGCCGCCACTACCGCCATCTCGGCACCGCGGCTGGCGCGCGGCGACGCGATGCTGCCGCCCACCGCTACCGAACTCGGCCTCACCAGCGCCCACGCCCAGCAGTGGGACGCGCTGCGCGCCGACGCCGTGGCCATGCGCCAGGTCGGCCGCGACGATCTTGTCGCCGGGATGAGCGAATTCCGCACCCTGCTCGATCAGTCCTCCCCCGACCTGCGCGCGTTCTCCAGGGAATCGCAGCGCAAGGTCGATGCGCACATGGCCGAAGCGCGTGCCCTGCGCGACCGCCAGCTTGATCTCTACGAATCGCTGTCGCCCAGCGAGCAGGCCCGCGTCCGCGCCGCGATGGCTCAGCGCCTCGATCGTCTGTCGCAGTTGCGCGACCGTCTCGCCGGCTTCATCGCTTCACGTCAATAAATCAACGTCTGCTGTCCATCACTGCACCCGCAACCCACTTCCGGAGATTTCCAATGAACAAGACCCTGATCGCTCTGTGCGCCCTCACCGCCGCATTCGCCCTTGCAGCCCCGAACGCCGACGCCGCCGGTCGCGTCAAAGCACGCGGCGCCGTCCAGAATGCCGCAGGCGGCATCACCGGCGGCAGCGCCTCCGCCACACGCGGCCCCAACGGCGGCGCAGCCGCGCGTGGCCGTGCAGTCAAAACCGACGGCCAAGGCAACGGCCAGGCTGCCAGCGGCGGCGCAGTGCGCGGCCCGAACGGCGGCACCGGCGCCCGTGCCGGCGGCACCACCTGGAACGCCGATGGCAGCGCACAGCACCAGTCCGGCGCGCAGTGGTCCGGCGCCAACAGCAGTGGCAGCACCCAGGGCACCGCCATCCGCAACCCGGACGGCACCGTGAGCGGCAACCGCACCACGAACGCCACCGGCACGCAGGGCGGCAGCTACAACGCCGACACCACCTATGGCGATGGCACCCTCAACCGCAATGTCGACGCCACCGGCCGCAGCGGCTACAGCTACGACGCCACGGTGACCGGTACCAAGGGCGAAGGCGCCACCCGCACCGCGACCTGCTACGACCCGAACGGCGCAGTGATCCCCTGCAGGAAGTGAGTTTCGACGCGGCGACGTTCACCGGCGTCGCCGCGCTTTTTTTCGATCCTGTCGAACATTCCACCCTGAGGACATCCGACATGAAACGCTGGCTCCTCATCTTCGCGCTGTTGGTCCTGGTCGGGAGCGTCGCCGCCAGATCCGCGCCGGAATTCGAACAACGCAGCTATGGCCATGAGGGCATCGCACGCACGTATCTGCTCCGCGTGCCCGCGAACGGCAAGCCGCCGACCGCGATCGTCGTGATGCTGCACGGCCACACAGGCAGAGTGGAACGGCTCTCCGGCAGCAGCGGCAAGCCGGCACCGTATCGACAGTGGAATGCGATCGCCGATCGCGAAGGCCTGCTGCTGGTCGCGCCGCAGGGCATCGACGGCGGGGACGGCAAATCCGGTTGGAACGATTGCCGCGCCGACGCCCAAAGCAATCCGCACAGCGACGATGTCGCCTTCATCGCCGGAATCGTGGCGGCGTTGCGCCGCGAATATCGCGTCACCTCGGACCGCGTGTATGTGCTCGGCAGCTCCAACGGCGGCCAGATGGCGCTGCGCATGGCGATCGAACGGCCGGAGATGGTGGCTGCCGCCGCTGCGATCATCGCATCGATGCCTGCGCAATCGGAATGCGTAACGCCAAGGCGATTCGTGCCGATCTTGTTCATGAACGGCACCGACGACCCGCTGATGCCGTTCAAAGGCGGCGTCGTCGGCGAAGACGAATTCCAGCGCGGCAGCGTGCTGTCCACTCAAGCCTCGGTCGATCTCTGGGCGAAACTCTCGGGCGCTTCATCAATACCAGAGGTGACACCGATGCCGGATCTGTCCACCGAAGACAACAGCCGCGTCTTCCGCGACACCTATACGGCGCGCAGCGGACGACCGGCGGTGGTGCTCTACCGCATCGAAGGCGGCGGCCATACCGAACCCAGCCGTAAAGAACGCTATCCGCGCTGGCTGACGCGTTTGTTGGGCAAGCAAAACGCGGATATCGAAATGGCCGGCGAAGTCTGGGCGTTCTTCAGCAGCCAGTGAGCATCCCTTAGCGGTGGGCTAACCGCATTTGAGAATCACAGGACCGGCCTAGACTCCCAAGTGCCCTGGTGCGAACGAAGCGATTTAGCTGGATGCCGATGCGCATGGAAATGGATTGTGGCAACGCTGACTTGATCAGCGTTGCCCTATTGATGTCTCGCTTTTTCCAATTCATGCTTCCTGGATGAAAAGCATCCCTGTCTTGCGCTTGATCACTGGATTATTTTTACTTGTAAGCGTGCTATCGGCAGGCGTTCTCCCGCGCTCGCCTTGGATCGTCCTGCCCTTGGCGCTGACTTTCACTATCGCTTATGTCGTGGGTCGCTGGTCCGCATGGTCATCGGCGGTACGCACGCAAAGGCCGGCGCAGCTCGCAGGTCAGCTTTCGATCACGTTCGCGGTGCAAGCGGTCATGGTGTCGGTGCTGTATTTGATCGGTCGCGGCTGCGCTGCGGTGTTCGGGCGTACGAGCACCGGCGCGTTCTCGGACTGGGATATCGGCTATTGCATCGTTGTAGCAGTGGTGGGCTTGGGGCTAGGCGGGATCGTCGCATGGCGCGAGCGCAGCAATCCTTTCGCAGCGCTTTCCGCTCTGGCAGGCACCACTATTGATGATGCGACACCGCCAGGGTGGACGCCGTCGGATGAGATCAGGCTGCTGCCAGAGCCGGTCACGCTGCAGAGCTTTTTTTCCGGCATCCATTACACGCATGGGCGCTATGAAGGCCCGGAAAATACCTACATCGGCACGCCTAACGCCGACTCAGCCGGCTCCGACGAAAAAATCGCTGCCGCCGAAACACGGCTCGGCATCACGCTGCCCGATGGCCTGCGCGCCGTCTATCGCACTCAGAACGGCGGTTCGGTGAATAATCTCTGCGTGCCTGAGCCCGGCATCGAAACGCCTCGGATGTTCGAGGACATCGTCACGCCGTTCAGCGGCTACGACGATCTGCTGCCCTGCGAAGTCTTGCGGACGCTGTTCGCGTCGACCACCGATTTTGCGGATCCAGACGACGCAGAACAAGCCGAGATGTTTCCCGATGGCTGCAAGAGCTTCGTCATTCTCGCGCAGTGGTATCGATGCACGCTGTTCTTGGATTACAGCGCAAGCGATACGCCGAGCGTAGGCTTCGTCGATTTCGACCACACCGATTGGCAAGCACATTGCGTGCGCTGGACCAGTTTCGATGCGTTTTTTGCGGCCCTGAGGCACTACGAAACCGTGTAGGCGAACGCTGTAGATTCAGCGCTACGCGCCGGTTTCATGGCAAGTGATCCTGGATAAGCGCTGGCCCCTCGGGCCGTAGTGGAGGCCAGGATCGGCGCCAACCCGGATTGGATCGGAGCCGGCTCGATGGCAATTGGGCCGGCTCTGCTTATTTGCGGAATACCGAGGGCGCATGATGATTCGATTTTGCTATGTGGCGGCATTGCTTCTGGTCGGCTGTACGGGCAGCCGCCCTGATGCGCAGCAGATCACCGCCAGCGATGACCATTACCCGGGTGAAGATTCCCTGGCGTTGATTTACGGCAAATCCTCTGACGGCGAGTTCTCATACCTGTGCAGTGGTGCATTCGTCGCCCTTGATGACCGCCGTATCGAACATCCACGCGTCATCACCGCAGCGCACTGTTTCGCCGAAGCGGGGCCAGACATCCAAGGCTTCTACGCATCTTTCGATGCAGGAAAACACTGTTTGAAGCTGGGAAGATCCTGGATTGGCGATCGTTTTTCCGGGGCGGATATCGCCTATAGCGAAATGGACCCGCAAGAAACAGAAAACATCGGAACATTGAAACCGTCGCCGGTTTCACTTCGACCCGCTGCTCCAATTGCAGGCGATACCGTGTGGGTGGGGGGCAATCCAGACAATCAGGGGCAGGCATTGTCCATTGGCTACGTGATGAATCCAGATTACCAACAGCCACCGATCAGCGGCGAGATGGGAGGCAAGGATGTCAAACTGGATCATCGTGGCTATGTCGTGGCTGATATCAACATCGCCCCCGGATCTTCCGGAAGTTTACTCCTCAGCAAGAAAGGCGCGGTCGGCGTATTGAGCGGAGACTTTCGACACGATGGCGGATTCAAGACCACATTCGTGACGCCGATCGCGAGGCTCAAGCCCGTGCTCTTGCAGACCGAGAGCAAAATCCAGACGTCGTGGGAGTGGCAAACCAGCCCCCCCGCACTGCACGATGCGCCGCGCAACGCCGGCAATATCGAATCAAGAAAGTCTGTCCGTGCCCCCAGCGTGTGTTGGCTGCTTGCTTCAGGCTGCACGGGCAGGGCCCGGGGCGGGCCCGGTTGCTGCTGCTACGGTTTTCGGCAACGGCTTGGATCCTTGATTGTTCTGGGTGTCCTTCGCGCCTGACAATTCGTTCAAAGGTGTGTGCCGCTCGCAGATCAAGCACGCAAGCGCTTGATCTGGCAGCACTTGATCCGGCGGAAGCAAGTTCGTGCGTTTACCGAGCTTGCGACCACTGCACACGTCCAGGATGGTCCCGTTCAGTGGCACCATGGGATCACTTGACAACCATCGCGGTTAGTCTCTAATTCAGCACGTCGACCACAGCCTCTGGCCATGATGGCGCGAAGGCTTACCGGACAATCCGGTCGACACAACCCGGTCGACGAGGAGGCACCATGCAAGGAACCATATTTTCATCGCCGCGGCGGCACGCCGAAAGCGTTCCACGAATCCTCGGCTTGATCTCTCCGCGTAGTGTCCTGCTCGCGGCCCTGCTGACACTCGCCGCCGGCTGCGCCACCGCCCCGGACCGCGACGCGATACCGACGTTCCGGGTCGGCGCGACCACCGCCAACCAGCAATCGCAGACCGCATTCGCCGAGATCAACACCTTTCTGCGCCAGCAGCAGATCGAGCGCGCCACGCGCCTGCCGACCCTCAACGAACAGGCCTTCTTCACACCGTTGGCGTCCGAGGACGTAGCCAAATGGAGCCGTGCTTTCGGTCTGATCGATGCCTACGCCGCAGCCTTGGAAAGACTGCTGGATCCGGCACGTCGCGCCGACACCGAAAGTGCACTCTCGGAACTCGGCGGGAAGATCGGCGATGTGCGCGACGACCGGCTGCCACCGGGCATCGCTGCCGGCTTTACGCAGCTCGGCGGGATACTGGTGCAGATCAAAGCAGATAAGGACGCGCTGGCAGCCATTCGCAAAGCCGATCCAGCGGTGCAGGACGTGTTCACGGCAATGATGACAGCGATCGGCGAGGATTCTTCAGATGGCGTGCGCGGCACCGTCTCATCCTCCTGGACCACTGTGCTCGGCCAGATCCAGATCGATTTCCTCGGTGCGCAGGGCCTGCCTGCGAAACGCGAGGTCGCCACCCGCTACGTCGCCTCACTCGACCAGCGCGACGCACAGGACGCGAGCCTCGCATCGCTGCGGCGTTCGTTCGGTCTGCTCGCCGCTGCACACCGCGAACTGGCCATCGGCCGCAGGCCCAGCGCCCAACGCCTGCTGGATGCGATCCAGCA
>JANLSB010000573.1:0-11469 GCA_031362125.1 Lysobacterales bacterium
GATTGATGTGCCGTGAGCACGTCCGGACATGTGCCGGACTTGCGACTTGAAAAACGTACAGGACGTACGTTTTTCAACAACCTGTTGGAACGGGTTCTCTCTTCAGCGATTTGCGAAGGAAAACAGGATCAACTGCTGCGTTGGAAACGTATGCCGCGTCGAGGCGGACGCGGGCGCATTCATGCGTGGACCGACATGCGAGGATCGAAACGTCGCCCGATCAGTCAGGGTTTCATCACCTCTGCCGCGGACAGCTGCGTGTCGTCGACCACCAAACGGAACTCGGGGTCGTAGCCTTTGACGTTGGGCACGTTGTAATCGAGCAGCCCCATCGAAAGCTGGTCGGCCCATTGCCTCGGCAACGCGATCGAGTAAAGCACGTCGTTGGCCGGGCCGAGCACTTCCAGTACGGAGTCGATGTTGTATTCCATCATCGTGAGAGGCTCGAGCCCGGCCTGGAAGCCGGTTTCGATTGGATTCTGAGCGAACTGGGTCCAGCGGAGTGCGATCGCGGTCTTGCCGTCTTCGCCCAACAGTGGGATCTCGGCGACCACGTGGTCGGACAACGGCGGCTTGGTAAAGGGCGGGCCGATATCCGCACGCGATTCGATCACTTCGATCGTCGCCAGACCTTTCCCGCGCTGGATCTTGCGCACTCGATACACGGCCGACAGCTTGCCGGTCCGCTTCCTGTCGTGCGCGAATTGCAATTGCGCCAGATCGATCCAGTCGCCGGTATTGGCCAGAAAAGCGTTGTCGACGGTGAAATCGAGCATGTATTGCAGATGCAGCTGGTCGTGCGCGACGACGGGGAGTTCTGGCAGCGAGATGATGCCGAAGCCGCCGAGATCCGCATACGACGGGCTCAACTCGATTGTGCCGTCGGAGATGTTGGCATCCGGGACCGGCAGTCGATCCTTGCATTTGCTCTTGGGATCGTACGGGATTCTCAACTCCTCGATGATGTCCGGCTTGCCCCACATGACATATTCGGCTTGGAGCCAAAATGCGACGTCGTCGGGTGGTGAGCCGAGCGGCGACAGATGTACGTCTCCACCCGGGCACGGCGGAAAAGCCAGGGCCGCCGGGGCCCAGGCGAGCAGCAGTAACAGGGGGAGGGAGCGTTTGATCATGTGACTCTCCAAGCGTTCGGATTCAGGCAGAGTGTGGAAGACCGCAGCTCCTGCGCGCTCTTCGTATCTCCAGCCTGGGGAATACCAGGCCGATTTGCGACGAAACCATCGCTTGCGCGCTTGCTTCGTCGATGCGGTGATCCTTGGCCGCATGAGTGGACCGGTATTGACGGGTCCGCTTGCTACATCGGATTCCGGTGCCGAACAGGATCACCGTTCGTCGGCTCACGGCTTTGGACTCGCCTCGACGACGCGCAAGGCGCCTGATGTCCGGGCGACACCATCGTTCGATGATGCCGCGCCGGCGTCGATACCGGCGGGGTGTCGGCGCTGGATCAATGCTCTCCGAGCCCGAGCTGTTGCAGTTCCGTGGAAAGCTCAATCTTGTTGACGTCCACGCGGAAGTTGCTGCCGTAGGCCAGGCCGCCGATGGGGGCGTTGTAATCGAGCAGCCCCATCTTGAGTGCGTCCGCCCACTGCCTTGGCAGCACGGCCGTGTAGATCACGTCATTGGCTTGGTCGCCGCGCTCGGACAGCCTGATCCGGCCGAGCACTTCCATCGTGGAGTCGACGTTGTAAATGACCGTTGTGGATTCACCGGTGGGTGTTAGTGCGTGCTGAGTCCAGCGCAGTGCGATCGGGGTCGCTCCTCCCGTGCCGGTCAGCGGGATCTCGGCGACCACGCGTTCGACCGGCTCGGGCCCGGGTTTGCTCGTATCGTCGGTCGCGCGCGATTCGATCACCTGGACGATCGTCGCCGACCTGCGCTGGAGTTTCCGCACCCGGTACACGCTCGACAGCGGCCAGCCGCCGGTGGTCAGGCCGCGGTCCGGCGCGAAATCCAGCTCCGCCACGTCCATCCAGTCGCCGGCGTTCAGCAGCGGTGCGTTGTCGACGGTGAAATCGAGCCTGTACGGGATATTGAGACCGTTGACGGCGATCGTGGGGAACTCCGGAAGCGTGACAGTGCCGTAGCCGTTGATCGGCGAGAGCCCGGGATTCAGTGCAATGATGCCGTTCGAGGCATTGCTTGCCGGAACCGCGATCCGGTCCCTGCACTTTCCAACGTTCAGCTCGTGCACGATGTAGGGAGCGCCCTGCGTGTAAAAGCTGACTTGGAACCATGCGGGCGTGTCGCCGAACGCCGAGACGGACTGGCTGAGTGGCCGTTGTTGAATGGGGGCTCGCGGGCACGGCGGAAAAGCCAGGGCCGCCGGGGCCCAGGCGAACATCAGTACCAGCGGAAGAAAACGTTTGATCATGGAACTCTCCGAGCCTTTGGAATCATGCGGGGTTTGGAAGACCGCAGGTCCTGCGCGCTCTTCAAGTCTCCAGCCCGGGCTACCCGGGCCGGTTGCGACCACAGCAAGGCTTGCGCGCTGGCCGGTCGATGCGGTGTCCTTGGCCGCATGGGTGGGCCGGTATTGACCGGCCCGCTTGCTACATCGAATTCCAGCGCCGAACAGGATCACCGTTCGTCGGCTCGAGGGCCGAGACTCGCCTCGACGGCGCGCATTGTGCCAGACAGCGCGGCCGGCGTCGGCTTGCCGAGCCGCTGCCAGATGGCTTCGACGGCGGCCATTTCCCGCCGCGCATCCATCGGCCTGCGCAGTGCGGCGGCGGCTTTCGCCAGCTCCAGCCGCAGCCTGCTCAGCGTCTGCGCAGCGCCGTCGTCGTCGGGATCCCCCGGAGGTGCCGACAGCTGCTCCAGGCATTCGCGATAGCGCCCCAGTCCGTTCAGCGTCTGTGCCCAGGTCAGCTCGAACTTGCGCACATCGGCATGGGCGCGCGAGGACACCTTCCGTCCGATTTCCGCCGCCTGTTGCAGATGCGACAAGGCCAGCACCGGCTCTTTCCGGAGCTCCAGGAAGTAGAACGCCATGTTGTATTCGGCGTGTGCGCGGGCGGTGGATACCGGCGGCAGCTTCGCGGTCTGGATGGCATAGGCCTTCCGCATCAGTGTCTCCTGCTGCTGCGGGTCGGTGCTGACGCCCACCGCCCAGACATACGCCTTCGCGGCTTCCAGCGAATCGTTTCCGTAGAGATTCTCGGCGGTGCGCTGCCATTGTTCGATCACCGCGACCAGCGTCGAACGGTCGTCGCCGCGCCGATCCAGTTCGCGTGCGATGAAGCGCAGCGCGAGAATCTGCATGGCGGGCTCGTACGCGCGCAGGCCTGCGCGGTCGATCCCTGAACTCATGACACGAGCGTCGTCCAGCCTCCCCGTATTGATCAACGCGTTGCCGAGGTCGATGCGCAGCCGCAGTCTCGATTCATTGTCCAATGCGGGCGCATGCGCTCGCAAGGCGTCTTCCAGTGTCTTCGCCGCGAGATCGTACTCGGACCGGCGCGCGTACAGCCCTGCCCGCTGACGGGCGACCTGCACGTGCGCGCGCGGATTGTCGGCCAGCTGCTGAAGCTCAGCGAGCTGGGTATCGAGCTGCGGGCCGTCTTCGCCGAGCGCCAGTGCGTTGGAAAACTTCAGCAACCGTGCGCGCCAGCGGACTGTCGGGTCGATCGAGGAGAGCGCGACGATCGTCGTCTCGTAGGCACGATAGGTCGCATCGCTCTCGCGAAGCAGACCGACACCGGCGTTGCTTTCCGCCAACAGCAGCGCCAGATCCGCTTGGACATACGGCTGTCTGTCCAAGCTGCCGAGCCTCCGCCTGCCGCGTTCGATCAGATCGCGTGCAAGCAGGCCCCCTTCCGTCGCCTTGCCGGGATCGGCTTCCTCGAACGTCAAGCGCATGAAGTCGGCGACCGCGCGCGCGCGGTCGCGATCGATGTCAGAACGGGCGCGCGCTGTTTGTGCCGCATCGCGCTCGGTGCGCAGTGCCGCCGCCTGCCACAGTGTGACCGCGAGTCCGATCAGCAGACTGCCCAGTGCCAGTGCGGCGAGGGCTACGCCGATACGATTGCGGCTCACGAATTTGCGCAACCGGTACATCATGTGGTCGCCCGAGATCGAAATCGGATGACCCGACAGCCATGCGCGCAGATCGCGCGCCAGATCACCGACTTCGGAGTAGCGTTCGCTGGCATCCTTGCGCAGACAATGCGCCACGATCGCGTCCAGATCGCCGCGCAGCGCCTGTACCGCCACCGGAGACTGTGCGGCGCCCGGCGAGGGTTCCGTCGCGGCACGTTCGCGCTGCAGGGTATCGCTCATTCGCGGCGGCACCGTCTCAAGGATCGCGCGCTGCAGTTCGATCGGATCGCGGTGAGGCCGCGCGAAAGGCAGCACCCCGCAGAGCAGTTGATGCAGCAGCGCGCCGAGTGCGTAAACGTCCACCGCCACCGTGGCGCGTTCGCCGCGAAGTTGCTCGGGCGCGGCGGTCATCGGCGAGAAAAAACGGTCATGCATGGCGGTGTGTCCGCTGTCCGCCATCGCGGCCAGCGATTTCGCGATGCCGAAGTCCAGCAGCTTGACCACGCCGCGCGCATCGCTGCTCTGATCGCCGCTCGTTTCGATCATGACATTGCTGTCTTTGAGGTCGCGGTGGATCACCAGATTGCGATGCGCGTACTGCACCGCGTCGCACAATTGCAGAAACAGCGCGATCCGCTCGCGCAGCCCGATGCCGGTGCGTTCGCACCATGCGCACAGGCTTTCGCCGGGCACGTATTCCATCGCCAGCCAGGGCGTGTCGTCCGCCAGCTCGCCGCCGTCGACGATGGTGCAGATGTTGGGATGCCGCAGCTGCGCCAGGATCCGGCGCTCCTGCGCGAAGCGCTCGCGGCTCTGCGCGTCGATCGCGAAACGCGGCATGATCTTGATCGCGACCTGCTGCTCGAAATCGCTGCGGCGTTCGGCCAGATACACCACCCCCATGCCGCCTCGGCCGATCTGGCGCACGAGCCGGAACGCGCCGATGTCGCTGATATCGCCGATCGGGTCGGACATTTCCGTCGTCACCACGCTGCGCGCAGTGTGCATCCCGTAAGCGTCGTCGATCGCCAGCAAACGCCGCAGCCGCGACGCCAGTGCCGGATGGTCGGTATCAAGCTCCCGCAGTCGCTGCGCCTGCTGCTCGGGTTCAAGTTCGCACAGGGACTCGAACAGACGCACTTCATCGATCGCGCCCTTCAACACTACAGCTTCCGACATCGCACCTGCCGCAGGCGCGGTGCAGTCCAACCCACCCTCACGCATCTGCGGCGGGCTCCGCGTCGAAATGATCGATCAACCACGCCCGGGCATAGCGGTAATGCCGGATCACGGTCGCGCGGGACAGCCCCATCGCTTCGGCGATCTGTTCGTTGGTGAGGCCGGCGAAGAATTTCAATTCAACCACCTGCGCGGCCGCTTCGTGCTGATCGGACAGCAGGGTGAGCGCTGCGTCGACCGCGATCCAGTCCACGGTATCGTCCAGCGGCGCCACCGCTTCGTTTTCGATCTTTTCCAGCCGCTCGAACGGCAGGCCGCTGCCGCGCTTGTCCGCGCTGCGCCGACGCAGGTAGTCGACCACGATGTTGCGCACGATCCGCGCCGCCAGCGCGTAGAAATGCTCGCGGTTGTTGAATCGGCCGGGAAACTCGTGCATCAGCGCGATGTAGGCGTCCTGGGCCAGATCCGACGCCTGCAGCGTCAACCCGCTGCGGCCCTGCAGCTGATAGGCGGCCAGACGCTCCAGCTTGGGCCACAGCGCAGCCGCCAGCGCTTCCAGCTCGGGCTTTTCCACCGATGCGCGTCGATTGATCAGATCGGTGAGGTTCATTGGATGATTACCCCTGCATGTCACATGAAGTGCGTCGCGGTTGCCGGGCAGGACGGTCGACCGGGCGTCATGTGACCTGAAGAACGGTCAGGATCCTCCATGAGGGTGAGCCGGCGCCACTGGGGCACCGGTTTGCCCGCCGTCTGGGGTCGGTCGCAGCCTGGACGATGATATCGCGTCGGTCCGTATCGGTGCCCGTTTTGGGCGGTGTCCCGTCCGATCCGGGACGAGGAGCGCTGAGGCCCGGGACGGTTTTTCGGTGCCGATGCACGGTTTCATTGCCAGGGAGGTGCATGTCCTTCAAGCCGTCGCGCCTGCGGTCTGGCCGGCTCGCGCCTGCGCAGGCACGCGGTGGGCGGGCGGGGGATCCGGATCTGCAGCGTTCAAAATGCCCGCGGGCGGTCGCATCGGGATGCGCGATGCACGGCCGTCGCTGTCGAATCGCGCTGTTCCCGCACTCGTCTGTACGATGCCGAACCGGAATGCATCGTCGCTGCGGGCGAAGGGAGGCGACAGACCTGCCCGTGCTAACACTGCCACGATGCATACGTCGCACACCCCACTGCAGAACCGCCTTCTTGTCGCGCTGCCCGAAGATGCCCGGCAGCGGATTTTCCCGTGTCTCGAATACGTGCCATTGCCGCTGGGCCATGTGCTCTACGAGTCCGGCCAGACCCTGCGGCATGCGTATTTTCCGACCGATTCGATCGTGTCTTTGCTCAATGTCATGGAGAACGGCGCTTCGGCGGAAATTTCCGTGGTCGGGAACGAGGGCCTGGTCGGGATCGCCCTGCTGATGGGCGGCGACAGCACCCCGAGCCGCGCGATCGTGCAGAGCGGCGGGTTCGCCTACCGGCTGCCGGCGCAGCAGATCAAGGACGAGTTCGCGCGCCACGGCGAGATGCTGCGTTTGGCGCTGCGCTACACCCAATGCCTGATCACGCAGATGGCGCAGACGGCTGCCTGCAACCGACATCACTCGATCGATCAGCAACTGTGCCGCTGGCTGCTGCTGTCGCTGGACCGGCTGTCGGACAATCAATTGACGATGACCCAGGGACTGATCGCCAATATGCTCGGCGTGCGCCGCGAAGGCGTGACCGAAGCGGCCGGACGGCTGATGCGCTTGAATGCGATCGAGTACAGCCGCGGCCATATCAGCGTACTGGACAGGCCGCTGCTGGAGCGGCTCAGCTGCGAGTGCTACGCCGTCGTCCGCAGGGAAACGGATCGCATCCTGCCGCCGTGGTCGACGGACGCTGCGCACGGGGCCGTGCACAATTTCGGGCAGGACTTCGCATCGCGGAACCGGATCGGCACCTGCGTTCAGCGCGCAGGGCTGACCCGCCAGATCGCGTTGCCGACGTCATCGGCGACCAGCAGCGCGCCTTTGCGATCCAGCGTCACGCCCACGGGCCGGCCGTAGGCCTCGCCTTTTGCGTTGACGAAACCCGTGAGTACATCGATGGGCGCACCGGCAGGCTTGCCGTGATCGAACGGGACGAAAATCACCTTGTAGCCGCTCAGCACGTTGCGGTTCCATGAGCCGTGTTGGCCGATGAACATGCCGTGCGCGAACCGCGCAGGCAGCGTGGTACCGATGGAAGACGCCAGGCCCAGCGACGCCGTATGCGAACCCAGCGCGTAGTCCGGGACGATCGCCTGCGCCACCAGGTCCGGGCGCGGCGGCCGGATCCGCGCATCGACATGCTGGCCGTAGTAGCTGTAGGGCCAGCCGTAGAAACCGCCTTCGCGTACCGAGGTGATGAAATCGGGAACGAGATCGTCGCCGATCTCGTCGCGCTCGTTCACGGCTGTCCACAGCAGGCCGGTGTCTTCGGCCCATGCCAGACCGTTGGGATTGCGCAGACCGGACGCGAAGATACGGTGCGCACCGCTGGCGGCATCCACTTGCCAGATCGCTGCGCGCTCCGCTTCGACTGTCATGCCGCGTTCGCCGACGTTGCTGTTCGAGCCCACGGTGACGTACAGCGTGCGACCGTCCGCGCTGGCGATCAGATTCTTGGTCCAATGATGATTGATCGGCCCGGCGGGCAATGCGGTGACCACCACGCCGGCTGCGGCGATGCGCAGATCGCCGGTTGCATAGGGGAATTTCAGCACCGCATCGGAGGCGGCGACATAAAGCCTGTCGTCCACCAGCGCCATGCCGAACGGCGAGTTCAGTCCGGCGATCAGCACCGAGCGCAGATCCGCGACGCCATCGCCATCGGTATCGCGCAGAAGGGTGATGCGATTGGCGCTGGGCGCGGCTGCGCCCGCGCGTTTCATCGCCAGATCCATGAACCACCCGCGCAGGCCTTTGCCATCGTCGGGCTTGGGCGGCGCGTTCGTTTCCGCGACCAGCACATCGCCGTTCGGCAAGACATACAGCCAACGCGGATGATCCAGCCCGATCGCAAATGCATCGACTCGCAAGCCCGGCATCGCGGTCGGTGCGATGCCTGCAGGCCAGCCCACGGCGGGGGCGATGTTGACGACCGGAATCCACTGCTTTTTCGGCGTTGGAAGCGACGGCTCTGGACCGATGCTCTCTGACGGGGACGGCATCGCACGCTCGCCTCCGCAGGCGGCGGTCGACACTGCGACCAGCAGGCACAATGCGGCCGAGCCCAGCCGAAGACGCAGACCGATATCGAAGTGCGCGCGGTTCATGACATCACTTCGGCGCATCGATCCGTGCCGTCCTCACCAGTTTCTTGTTGACGAATTCCTGGATGCCCATGCGTCCCAGCTCGCGCCCGTAGCCGGAGAGTTTGATGCCGCCGAACGGCAGGTCGGCATCGGCCCAGTCGATGTTGTTGATGAACATCATCCCGGTGTCGACCGCGCTGGCCACGCGCTGGCCGCGCGCCGTATCCCGCGTCCACACCGAGCCGCCGAGACCGAGGTCGGAATCGTTCGCCAGCGCAATGGCCTCGTCTTCATCCTTCACCCGGTAAAAGCACACTACCGGGCCGAAGAATTCGTTGCGGTAGGCAGGGTTGTCGGGCGCGATGTCGGTGAGGATCGTGGTCTGCATGAATGCACCGGGCCCATCGATGCGCTGGCCGCCCATCAACAGGCGTGCGCCGTGCGTCACCGCTTCATTCACCTGTGCAAGCAGCTGTTCCAGCGCGGCTTCGGTGGACAGAGGGCCGTGGGTGGTGGCCGGGTCCATCGGGTCGCCGGTCTCCAATGTCTCCAATGCAGTCTTGAAGCGGTCGAGAAAATCATCCGCGACCGCATCCAGCGCAATGAAGCGCTTGGCCGCGCAGCAGGTCTGTCCGCCGTTGTACATCCGGCCCCAGACCGCCCACGGAATGGTGTGGTCCAGGTCGGCGTCTTCCAGCACGATGAATGCATCGCTGCCGCCCAGTTCCATCGACGACTTCTTCAGGTTCTGTCCAGCGCGGGCCGCAATCGCACGTCCGGCAGATGCGCTGCCGGTCAAGGCCACGCCGCGCACGCGCGGATCGTCGATGACGCGATCGGACTGTTCGTAGGAAATGAAAAGATTGGTATAGACGCCCTCCGGCGCGCCCGCATCGCGCAGCAGCTTCTCGAAGGCGATCGCGCACTGCGGCACGCAGCCAGCGTGTTTCACCACCAGCACGTTGCCGGCCATCAGCTGCGGGCCGGCAACCCGCGCCAGCTGGTAGTAAGGGAAGTTCCAGGGCTCGACGCAGAACAACACGCCAAGCGGGCTGTATTCCATATGCGCTTCGCCGACTTTGGGCTGCAGCGGCGTCGGCGCGAGAAACGCCTCGGCATGCGCGGCGTAGTACGCGAGGATATCGGCGCTGAACAGCACTTCGCCGCGCGCCTCGTCGATGCGTTTGCCCATTTCCTGCGTCGCGAGCGTCGCGAAGGCGTCGACCTGCGCGCGCAGCAGCGCGGCTGCCTTGTTCAGCACGACCGCCCGCTCGGCATAGGATGTCGTCTTCCAGCGCTGCCAACAGCCATCGGCAGTGGCGAGCGCGCTCTCCAGTGCTTCATCGCCGATCAGCGGAAAACTCTGCAGCACGGTGCCGTCGTTCGGGTTGATGCTCTGGTAGCTCATGAGGATGTTCTCGGTGTGCGATCGTGAAACGGAGTGGAAAACTGAAATCGAAATCGCGCGCAGGTATCAGGCTTCGATGATCACTTTCAGCGCGTGGGTGGTCGACGCGTTCGCGAAGGTCTCGTAGGCGTCGAGGATCTGGTCGAACTTGAAGCGGTGGGTGATCAACGGCTTCGGGTCCAGGGTGTGCGCGCACAGCGTTTTCAGCAGCATGGGCGTGCTGACGGTGTCGACCAGCCGCGTGGTGATGGTGATGTTGCGGTCCCAGAGTTTTTCGAGATGCAGATCGACCTTGGTGCCATGCACGCCGATGTTGGCGATATGTCCGCCCGCGGCGACGATCTGCTGGCACAGCTCGAACGTGGCGGCGACGCCCACGGCTTCGATGGCGGTATCCACGCCATGGCCTCCGGTGAGCGTCATCACCGCTTCGGCTGCTTGACCATCGCTGCTGTTGACTGTGGCAGTGGCACCGAATGTCCTGGCGACGGCGAGGCGGCCATCGTCGAGGTCGATCATGATGATCTCGGCGGGCGAATAGAATTTCGCGGTGAGCAGGGCCGCCAGTCCGATGGGCCCGGAACCGACGATGGCGACGGTTCCGCCGGGCTGCACGCGGCCGTTGAGCACGCCGCACTCCAGGCCGGTCGGCAGGATGTCGCTCAGCATCACCAGCGCTTCTTCGTCTGCGCCGGCAGGAATCGCATACAGGCTCATATCGGCGTGCGGAATGCGTACGTACTCGGCTTGGGTGCCGTCGATGGTGTTGCCCAGGATCCAGCCGCCGGTTTCGCAGTGCGAATACATCTGCCGCCGGCAGTAGGCGCATTTGCCGCAGGCGCTGACGCAGGAGATCAGCACCGCGTCGCCGGTCTTGAACGCGGTGACGGCAGGTCCGACGGCGTCGATCACGCCGACGCCTTCATGGCCGAGGATTCGGCCGGGTTGGCAGCTCGGCACATCGCCTTTGAGGATATGCAGGTCGGTACCGCAGATGGTCGTGCGGGTGACCCGGACGATGGCATCGGTCGGTGCATCGATGGTCGGCTTCGGGCGATCCTGCACCGCTTTTTCGTGTGGACCGAGATAGACGAGTGCCTTCATTTCGATGTTCCTTGCCGGGCACATGCGCGACGAACGGCCACAGTGGCAATCACGACCACCGAGGTCTGTCTGTTCGCCCACATAGCGACGTCGTCCGCGGCGACCGTTCAGGCTGCGCATGCTTGTTGCGTGGCCCATCGAACCGACAACCGTGCACTGCAGCAGGTACGATCCGCTGTACACCACCGATGTACGCTGTCGTCCATCGCAAAAAGGACATCGCCATGCATCAGAACGCAGCCGTCAACCGCCGCATCGTGCTCGACCGTCGCCCGGTGGGCGCGCCTACCGCTGCGGATTTCCGCATCGAAACCGGCGACGTGCCGCAGCCCGGGGAGGGACAGGTGCGGTTGCGCACGCTGTTTCTGTCACTCGATCCCTACATGCGCGGGCGCATGAGCGACGCGCCGTCGTATGCGGCGCCGGTGGGCATCGGCGAGGTGATGGTGGG
>JANLSB010000593.1:0-2896 GCA_031362125.1 Lysobacterales bacterium
GAACGCGATCTGGTCGATCGCGCCTACGCTGATTTTTCATGGCCGTTCGAGGCCGTCGATACCGGTGCGGTGCCGGTCCGCGAAATCGCGGCCGATTGGCCGCTGGCGCGGTTGCTCGAATATTTTTCGAGCTACTCGGCGGTCAAACGGTTTCGCGAATCACACGGTGTCGATCCGGTCGCGATGCATGCCGATGCCATTGCAGCGGCCTGGGGCGATTCCAGCGCGGCGCATCGGTTGCGCTGGCCGCTGTTCGTCCATGCAAGAAGGAAGGTTTGATGTTGCCTGCTCCCACCCCATCCCTCTCCCGCAAAACGGGAGAGGGGATGTTCGTGCCGCGCGGTAGCCGTTTCGAAATCGGCGCCATACCTGTGTCCAAGTCCATTTTGGTGAAAACATGTTTACCGGGTTGATCGAAGGCGTAGGGACGATCCTTGCGCTCGAACCCATCGGCGGCGATATGCGTCTGCGCATCGGCATCGGCAGCTTGCCGTTCGATGAGGTCGCACTGGGCGAAAGTATCGCCGTCAGCGGCGTGTGCCTGACCGTGGTGGAATTCGATATGGCGTCGTTCGCGGCCGATGCGTCCAGCGAGACGTTGGCGCTGACCACGCTGGGCGACATGGTCGTGGGGCAAGCGGTGAATCTGGAGCGCGCAATGCGACCGACCGATCGTCTCGGCGGCCATCTGGTCAGTGGTCATGTCGACGGTGTCGGCCGCGTGCTGTCTGTGCACGACGATGCGCGTTCGCAGCGCTGGCGTTTCGCAGCGCCGTCTGCGTTGTCGAAATACATCGCGACCAAAGGTTCGATCTGCGTCGATGGCGTCAGTCTCACCGTCAATGCGGTCGACGATGAGGGCTTCGATGTCGCGCTGATTCCGCATACCGTCGCGCACACTGCTTTCTCGACGACACGGGTCGGCGAGAAGGTGAATCTTGAAATCGATCTGGTCGCCCGCTATGTCGAGCGACTGCTGTCAGCGAGAGAAGTCCTATGAGTTTCGCAACGATTCCCGAGCTGCTCGAAGAACTCCGCGCCGGGCGGATGGTGGTCATCGTCGACGACGAGGACCGCGAGAACGAGGGCGACCTGATCATGGCTGCCGAACTGGTGCGTCCGCAGGACATCAATTTCATGGTCACGCACGCGCGCGGCCTGGTGTGCCTGTCGCTGACCCGCGAACGCTGCCGCCAGCTCGGTCTGCCGCCGATGGTGCGCGACAACTCCTCGTCGCAGGGCACCAATTTCACCGTGAGTATCGAGGCTGCGGAAGGCGTCACCACCGGTATCAGCGCCTATGATCGCGCGCACACTGTCCGCACTGCGGTGCGGCCGGACGCGAAGCCGGAGGATCTCTCGCAGCCCGGTCACATCTTTCCGCTGATGGCGCAACCCGGCGGCGTGCTCAACCGTACCGGCCACACCGAGGCTGCGATCGATCTGGCGCTGCTGGCGGGCTTCGAGCCGGCCGGCGTGCTGGTCGAGATACTCAACGCGGATGGCAGCATGGCGCGACGGCCGCAGTTGGAAATCTTCGCGCGCGAGCACGGCCTGAAGATGGGCTCGATCGAAGACCTGATCCGCTACCGGCTGCACAACGAGCACACGATCGAGCGTCTGGACGTGCGCGAGATCGAGACCGAGTACGGTACGTTTCGTCTTCACACCTACCGCGATCAGATCAGCCGCTGCCTGCATTACGCGCTGCTGCGCGGCGAACCGGACCCCAGCGTGCCGACCTTGGTCCGCGTGCACATGCAGAACCCTTTGGCCGATGCGCTGCACTGGCGTCGCGCCGATTTCGGGCCAGCAGTCGGCGATGTGCTGGCCGCGATCGCCCGGGAGGGCTGCGGCGTGCTTGTGTTGTTGGGCGAGGGGCAGACTCCGGAGTCGTTGCTGGCCCGGATTCGCGAGCAGCCCGAAGCGCCCGCCCGTGGCGGTGCGATGGCCGAATGGCGTCGCAACGGCGCGGGATCGCAGATTCTGGCCGACCTCGGCCTGGGCAAACTGCGAGTGCTCGGCACGCCGCGCAAGCAGGTGGGGTTGGCCGGCTTCGGGCTGGAAGTGGTGGAGTACGTGGGTCTGTAGACATGCAGTCATCCCCCACCCGGCATGGCCGGGGGGAGACCTGATCCGACTTGCGGGAAAGCCGGTGCGCTCAAGCGCACCCTATAATGCTCCGCCCAGCTCCGAGCTTCCCGCATGCCTCACTTCGAAGGCGACCTGCGCGCCCCCGACGGCGCGCGCTTCGCGATCATCGCCAGCCGCTGGAACCCGCGCATCACCGAGCAGCTGGTCGCCGGCGCCCGCGAGGCCTTCCTCGCCCATGGCGTGACCGAGGATGCGGTGGACGTGATCCGTGTCCCTGGTGCCTGGGAACTGCCGGCCACCGCCGCGCGGATCGCCGCCGCCAGCGGCCATGCTGCCATCGTCGTGCTGGGCTGCGTGATCCGCGGCGACACTCGCCACTACGAACAGGTTGCCGATGGCTGCTCCGACGGTCTGATGCGGGTGTCGCTGGACTACGCCCTGCCGGTCGCCAACGGCGTGCTCGCCGTCGAACAGTACGAACATGCCGCCGAGCGTGCCGGCGGCAGCCACGGCAACAAAGGCGAAGAGGCGGCGCTGGTCGCAATCGAGATGGCCAACCTGATGGACAAGCTGCCATGAACAAACGCCATTACCGTCGTACCGACGGCGTCGATGGCGTTCTTTCGCGCGCGATCGGACATCACTGTCCGACGCACGCTCGCCGAGTCCGGCACCGGTCCGGACCCGGCTCCGCCGCATCGCTCGGCCCTGCGGCGCGCGGACCGTCCCTGGTCCGCCACGGAGGCTTACGAATGAGCAAACCCCATTACCGTCGTACCGATGGCGTCGACCCTGTACTGCG
>JANLSB010000657.1:0-1551 GCA_031362125.1 Lysobacterales bacterium
CATCAGCTCCGTGTTCTTGGCGTATGTCGAGTAGATCCCGCCCGGGCCCTTGGCCACATATCCCACGGGCATCCCCTGCGGCCCGAACATCCGGAACGGGATCGATCGCAACTCCATGCAGCGATTCACCTGTACCGAGAAATGCAGATGCGGGCCGGTGGTGAAGCCGGTGTTGCCCGAAAGCCCGATCAGTTCGGCCTTGCGCACGCGCTGGCCAACGCGTACGAGCACGCCATCGGGCTTGAGATGCGCATACAGCGCCATCGTGCCGTCGTCGTGGACGATACGCACGAAGTTGGCGCGGCCTGCGTACTGTTCGGCATTGAGCCCGGCACGCTCGAAGTCGCTTTCGACTTCCATCACCGTGCCTGCGCGCGCGGCGATCACCTGGGCGCCGATGTCGGCGGCGAAATCCACGGCATAACGATTCTGGGCATCATGGTGGCTGTAGCCGCCGCCCCAGCCCTGTTCGATCTGCAGCGGTACGGCGCGCAGCGGATAGACGTATTCGATATCGCGCGGTGTTGCGTTGGGATCACCGGGCACCGCCTCCAGGCGCAGTTCGGCGGTGGTCTCGGGCCCGAGACGCGTGACCAGCTTTCTTTGCAGCGCCGGCACGACGGTGCGCGCCGGCAGCGGCGGGTCGGCGCTCGCGATGGTGCCGCGCACCGGGCGCAACAGGACTTCGATCGGTCCCGCGAGATTGTTGTCGGCCCAGGCTTCGATGACGTTGTCGCGGGTTTCGAAACGCAGCCGCGCGACGGACGCATGGTCGTCGCCTGCTGGAACCTGCGCTACCGGCGTCCGCTGCGGATCGGTGCTTTCCGGCAAATGGCCGTTGCCGTGCAGAACGCCCTTGCTGTCGGTCCAGCGGAAGAAATCGTCCGCCCACACCGTACCGCTGCCTGCGCAGGCGACCAGCAGCAACGCAGCGATCGCGCGCATGATCGGCCTACATGCAACTGCGGTCGAGCTTCAGCGCCGCAGCGATGTCGCGCAGATCGAAGGCCGCCACCGAGACATCGCGATGCACCGCGAACAGCGCGCCGTTCGGGAATCGTTTGGTCGGTGTGGTGAGCAGGCTGATGCCGTCGGTCGCGGCGACGGTGCGGCCGGTGATGCTGCCGACCCGAGCCAGGGTGGCGCGATCGAAGAAATGGAAGATGGTCAGCGGAGAGAGTTGGTCGACCGCGACCCAGTAACCTCTGCCGCGCCGACAGGACCACAGCGCGACGCCTTCCGCTTCGAAGGAAAACGTGTTTTCGGGAATCTGGCGCCCGGTTGCCCGGCCGGCCAGCGTGTATTCGCGCAGCGTCGATTTGGGCTGATATTCGTCGGCGATCAGAAGACGGTCGCGGCTGGGGTCGCCGGCGATGGATTCGACGATGCGCAGCGCATTGGCTTCGCTGGTGTCGCCAAAGCTGCCCAGCGATTCGGCGACGAAGCTGCCGTCGGCGCCGAAACGCAGCTGGTAGCGGCGCACGCGCTGGTCCAACTGCTCAAGCGGCGGCACCACATCGAAGCGCGCGCCCTCCATGAAGTTGTCGGTGA
>JANLSB010000724.1:0-3242 GCA_031362125.1 Lysobacterales bacterium
GACGCCGAGGTCGGCCTTTGAGAGAAATTTCGAGATAAACGCCGCATCGACGTAGTTGCCTGACAAGAAGCCGACGAACCAATACGGCAGAAGCGGCAGCGAATAGACGAGCGTTTTCTTAAAGATCTCACCGTCGAGCGTAAAGCGTCGAAAGATCACGCTTCGCAATTGAATGACGCCGACGAGCATCATCGCCGCCGAGCCCACGATGTAGCAGATCACCGCCGAACGCACGTCGATCGTCCCAGAAAAATAGAACGCCGCGACACCGGCGAGAATGATCAACCGCTCAAACATCTGCAGCATTCCCTGGCCTCGCAGCATCTTCGCCGCCTGCATCCCCATCTGCACATGCATCCAAAATGCCGAGATCACAAAATGAGCGAGCAGGAGCCAGAGCATGTTCGGCGCCAGCCGTAGCCAGTCTCCTAAGAATGGGAACCACAATGACGTCCCCGCAAGCAACAAAACCAGATTGACGGTAAGTATTACAAACCGGCTCCAGAATGTGCGGGCGATCGCCGCAGTTTCCACAAACTCATCAACGCCGTAACGTATGACGGCGACCGTCGTCCAATTCGTAAAGATCTGCACGATCTGCGACGCGGCGATCACCGCAAAGACACCGCCGTAGCCATCGGAGCCGATCTTTTGGGTGATAAGCCAAACGGTCGCAAACGCAAACGCCGAGCTTCCAACCTGATAGATAAGCAGCCAAAAGTAATTACGCGGCGCGTGCCGCACGTCCCAGTCCGAGCTTTGCCGCTCGGAGACAGGCATCTGAGAGGCAGGATTGTCACGCAGTTCATCCATCGATTATGCCCATCAAGGCGAGTACAGGTGCAAAGTACTTGTAGAACGGTGCGAGGATCTTGTTGATCCACAGGTCGTCCTGTTTTCCGTCTACCGCGATCACGGTCTTACCGTTGAATTTTGCGATGCTCAGATGATGCCCGCCGCGGGCGTTCCAGCTATGCTCGAGTTCGAAATAATGGTCGGCAACAACAGATTCGGAATAGCTTGTTTTCGTAAGGTCAGTGATCTCAAGAATACCAATATTGCGTCCGTATTCACCTGAACCGTCCTGGGCGATGCGGTAGAGCTTGCCATCGAGCAGTATCGGGCTGCCGCCGCATTGACTGTATCGCGGGTCGTCGGTGATCGGGTTTTTTTTATGGGGAATCAGATGTCCGTCTTTGAGATCGTCGGTGTAGTAGAGCTCGAGGCCGTGTGCCGAGGTGGTGAAAAAATACCAGACGCCGTCGTGTTTGGTAAGCGACGAATCCTTGAACGACCCGTGCAGAAGCACTCGATCCTTGACCAGTTTGTGCGGAAATTCCTCGAAACGATATAGAACAACTTCATCCGTAGCAAGCGTTTCAGGCATCAGGTAGATAACGCCGTCATCTTCAAAAACGAATGGAAAAGACAGGTGAAAAGGCTCGGTCAGTATCTCGCCGATCCATTCGAAATTGACCAGATCGCGTGTTCGTTTTGCCTCGATCCTGCCGTGTTCGCCCGAAGCTTGGACCTCGTAGAACAAGTAGAGATATTCGCCGTGAGGGAAGAGAAACGGATCAGCGTAGGTGTGGACGTGCCGATGCGACGCCCGTTTTCGACGGGAATCAAGCACAAAAACCGGTGGGCTGAACGCTCTTTCAAACGAAAAAACGCCATCCTCAACGTAGACCGCAATGCTCCAGACACGATTCTTTTTGAGTTTAGCGAACAAGGATAATACCACTATAGAATTGAACGCTAAATGATGCCAAACCCTTGCGGGCAATGCAATTCATGATAGCGATTAGGGCGGCAATGTCAGTTGGGCTTTCGAAATGTTGACAGGAACGCGATCAACAACTTGATCGAATCTTTTTTTACGATCCCGACAGTTGCACTTACTGCTAGGCAGCCAATGAGAGCCCAAACGGGAGAGTTGAGCAGAATAAGCAAGAGAACACTGATCACACTGGGTACACAGGCCAAGAACGTCCATGAGATCGGCATCTTGGCCGACCGTTTCAACAAGACGCCAAAGGTAATTACGCTTGCACTAAAGGCAAGTAAAGTCGCGACGGCACAGCCGATCATCCCGTATCGGGGAATAAGTGCGAAATTTGCTCCAACATTGACGGCCGACGACGCGATCGCGGCTACCAGCGGAATGTGTGTGGCCGAGACGGTGTTGGCAAGTGCCGCATAACCTATCGCAACCGGGATCCAGACTACCGTCGCTGACAGAAGTATCCAGATCGGGACAGCCGCCGGCGAAAACTCTGCCCCGTAAATGACCGGTATCGCATAATAAAAAACGAAGCCCATCGAGGCACTCATTACGCCCCAAAGCAAAACGATTCCTGGCAAGACATTGCGAAAGTAAGAGAAGGAGCGTTCCTTACCGCTCTCCGCTTGTTGCGTTATGAGCAATGGCAAAAGTACCGTATTCGCTAACGTCGGCACCTGCATCGCGACGCCATTGATCTGTATCGCGAGCGAATAAACACCAAGATCGGCCGTTGACAGGTACGACGTGATGAAGATGGCGTCGAGGTAGCTACCCGAAAAATAGCCAACCAGCCCATAGGGAACAAGCGGGAGCGAAAATAAAAGGATCTTCTTGAAATCCTCTTTTCGAAACGAGAATCGTCTAAAAATAACGGAGCTTAGCTGGAATAATCCTGCGACCATTACTACGGCCGGGGCGGCGATGTAGCAAATTACCGCCGACTGAAAATCTAGTAAGCCTGCAATTGTAAGGGCGACAATGCCGGCGAGCGTTAGCATTCGCTCAGCCATCAGCAGAAATCCCTGAGCACGCAACATCTTTGCCGCCTGAAGTCCTTGCTGCAGGTGTAGCCAGACCGCACTGATGACGAAATAGCCGATGACGAGCCAGAAGGATGCGGGAGACAGTTTGAGCCAGCGTGCGAGCGGATCAAACCACCAGGCGGAGAGAGCGAGAATGGCGACCAGATTGACCGATAAAATGAGAAAACGGGTCCAGAATGTGCGTGCCACGGCCGCTGTCTCAATAAACTCATCAACCCCAAAGCGTACAACCGAGATCGCGGTCCAATTGACAAAGACGAGGACGACCTGCGACGCGACAATGATCGCCATTATCCCGCCATAGCCTTCCCTGCCCAGGTGCTGCGGCCGTGTGATCAGCCAGACCGACCCGAAAGCTGCCAAAGCGCTCCCTGCCTGAAACAAGATCAACCAGAAATAATTCCCGGGAGCAT
>JANLSB010000738.1:0-3414 GCA_031362125.1 Lysobacterales bacterium
CGACACCGAGCTGGATCGCGTTGACCAGGATGACCCGGAACGGCCAGGTCCTCACCTTCGGCAGCGGCCAGCCCGGGAAAAGCCGTTCGATGATGAAGCAGAAGGCAAACGCGGCAAAAATGATCTTCAGCATGACCTGCGCTCCAGCCGCCGATATGGGTGGCGATGAAGCAAGGCTGGAGGCGATCGATGCCCGACTCAAATCCGGATGTCGCGCGTAGCGCTCGACACCACGCGGCGTATCGGATCGCGATACTGCGGCCGGTCGCGCGGCTGACAAAGTCCTCCGCGACGCCCTCAGCGCGCTGTGTACCCGCCATCGATCACCAGTTCGCTGCCGGTGACGAATTTCGACTCGTTGGACGCCAGATAGACCACGCCCCACGCGATGTCGTCGACCTCGCCCATGTGTCCGAGCGGATGCAGCAGACCCACGTCGCGGCGCGCGGCGTCGATGTCGGTGGCGCCGCTGGCGCGCAGGTGGTGCTCGACCATCGGCGTCCAGATGTAGCCGGGATGCACCGAGTTCACGCGGATCCGGTCGGACGCGTAGATCATCGCGTCGGTCTTGCTCATCAACCGCACCGCGCCCTTGGACGCATGGTAGGCGGGAATATCGGGCGCCCCGATCATTCCGTAGATCGACGACAGATTGACGATGCTGCCGCCGCCCGCGGCCTTCATGTGCGGGATCGCGTGCTTCACGCAGAAGAGAACTCCCTTCACGTTCACCGCCTGCACATGGTCCCACTCCGCTTCGGTGATTTCGTGTGTCAGTTTGGTGGAGCCGGAGATGCCCGCGTTGTTGATCAGCACATGCAGGCCGCCGAACAGCGCCGCGACCTGATCGATCGCCGTCTGCACGTTCTGCTCGCTGGCGACATCGACGTGCCAATAGCGTGCGTCGACGCCGCGCTCGTGCAGCTCGGCGACCAGCGCGTTGCCTTCAGTGTCCAGCACATCGAACACGGCAACTTTCGCGCCTTCCTGGCCCAAACGCTCGGCGCAGGCGCGACCGATGCCCAGCGCGCCGCCGGTGACGATGCAGACCTTGTCTTTGACGCGGTTCATGGCGATGTCCTGTGCACTGGATGTGGTTGGAATTTCATGCCGAAAACGCTGCGCGCGCCTTGATGTCGCTCAATTAGCGGCGACATCGCCGCGTCTGCGTTCAGCGGTGGCGCGTGCGCGCCGACGGGCGGCGAGATCGGTGGCCAACAGCACCGCCACCGGCGTCGCTGTCGCCAGCAACAGCCACGGCAGCGATGGCGGCGAAAATCCGAACCAAGCGCCCGGTCCGGGCAGCAGGATGATCGCGGCCAGCAGCGCGAGCGTGAGCGCGGAGACGATCGCGAAGGCCGGATTCGGTTGGCGCAGCGCCTGCCACGGATTGCCGCCGCTGCGATACGACACGATCAGGGTCAGATTGCCGATGACCAGCGCCGTGAATGCGAGCGCTGCCTGTTGCGTCGCGGCCAGGCCTTCGCGTCCAGCAAGCAGATACACGGCGAGCACCGCGGTGAAGGCGAGCACGCCCCGGCCGACACTGCCGGCGAAGGTCGCCGCATCGATCAGGCGCGCATCGGGCGCGCGCGGCGGTCGACGCATGATGTCTTCGGCCGGCGGTTCGCGCTCGAACACGAACGAGCACGCGGGGTCGATGATCATTTCCAGAAACACGACATGCAGCGGCAGGAGGATCAGCGGTGCGTCCAGCAGCAGCGGCAGCAGTGCCAGCCCGGTGATCGGGATATGCACGGCGATGATGTAGCGCGCGGCGCGGCGGATGTTGTCGTAGATCATGCGGCCCATGCGGATCGCGCGCACGATCGAGGCGAAATCGTCGTCCAGCAGCACGATCGAGGATGCTTCGCGAGCGACATCGGTGCCGCGCGCGCCCATCGCCACGCCGACATGCGCGGCCATCAGCGCGGGCGCGTCGTTGACGCCGTCGCCGGTCATCGTGACCACCGCACCTTGTGCCTTCAATGCTTCGACCAGCCGCAGTTTGTGCTCGGGCCGCACCCGCGCGAACACATCGATGTCGGCCGCGGCAGCCGCGAAGGCTTCATCATCGAGCGCCATGAGCTCGACGCCCAGCCCGACCCGCGGACGTTCCGACAATCCCGCCTGCGCGGCGATGTTGCGCGCGGTGTCGGGATGATCGCCGGTGAGCATGACCACGCGCACGCCGGCCGCGCGCGCTTCGGCGACGGCGGCGGGCACCGCGGCGCGCAGCGGATCGGCGAAACCGAGCAGCCCACGCCAGCGGAACCGGAAACCACGGGCATCCTCCGGCAGCGCGGCATCGTGCGGCCAATCGGCGTCGCCGGCGGCGATCACCCGCAGCCCGCGCTGCGCCATTGCGCTGACCTGCGCCATCGCTTCGGCATGCAGTTCCGGTGCGAGCCCGCAGAGCATCGCGACTTTTTCTGGCGCGCCTTTGCAGGCGACGACCAGCGACGCGCCGTCGCCGATGCGCCACACGTTCGCATACACCGGCAGTGGGGGCGACAGCGGGTAACGGCGCACGCAGATCGATGGGATCGCATCGTCGGCGGTCGAGTCGAGAATGGCGCGATCCATCGGGTCATGGGTCTCGCGTGCGCTCGCCAGACGCGCGCAGCGCATCAGCGCGCGCGAGGCATCGTCGTGCGTGTCGCCCGGTGTCGACGCCGTGTGATCCATCGTTGCGATTTCCTGCAGCGCCATCCGGTTTTCGGTCAGCGTGCCGGTCTTGTCGGTGCATAGTACGGTCACCGCGCCGAGCGCTTCGATCGCCGGCGGGCGCCGCACCAGTACGCGCTGGCGCGCCATCCGCCACCCGCCGAGTGCGAGAAAAACCGTCAGCACCACTGGAAATTCTTCTGGAATATTCGACATCGCCAAGGTGATGCCGGCGAGCAGCGCCTGCAGCCAATCGCCGCGCAGCCATCCGTACATAGCGATCATCAGCACGCAGGAAGCGATGCCGATCACTGCGAACAGCATCACCACGCGGCGCATTTCTCGCTGCAGCGGCGTGCGCTCGGTGTGCAGCGCCTGCAGGCTGGCGCCGATCCTGCCCATCTCGGTGCGCGCGCCGGTGGCGATTACCACAGCGGTGCCGTGGCCGCGGACGACCAGCGTGCCGGCGTGGATCATGCCGGCGTGGATCGTGCCGATGTGAGCCTTCGACTGCGTATCGTCGCTGTCGGCAATACGACGCACCGGCATCGATTCGCCGGTGAGCAGCGATTCGTCGAGTTCGAGATCGCCATCGACGATCCGCGCATCGGCTGGCACGCGATCGCCTTCGGTGATGGAAATCGTGTCGTCGACGACCAGCTCGCTCGCTGGCAGGATCTGTTCGATGCCGTCGCGCAGCACCCGCGCGCGCGGACTGCTGAGATCGCGCAGCGCCTGCAGCGCGCG
>JANLSB010000748.1:0-14039 GCA_031362125.1 Lysobacterales bacterium
ATGTCCTCGCGGATGCCCATTCCGCAGGCACGATCGCCCACCACCCAACTGCCGATCAGTGGATATCCGCCATCGAAGCGCGGCAGTGGACACCATGCCTGGCGCACGAACGGGCCTTCGACGTAGGGACCGCCGGTGCCGTCGGAACGACCCTGCGCATCAACGATTTCGATATTCGCCCCCTCACGCGAAAAAAACGGTTTCCGCACCCAGCCCGCAGCGAGCGGAATATCGCGATCGTCATCGATCCGGCATTCGAGCAGGTTGGGATGTCCGGGAAAGCGTTCCCACAACAGCGCGAGAATGCCCTTGTTCGACAGCACAGCCTTCCACGCCGGTTCGATCAAGCGCAGGCCGTCGTGCACCAAGGCAGGTCCGAAGCGGTCTTCGAACATGAATTCCAACGGGTAGAGCTTGAACAGGCTCGGGATCACGCGATCCTGGGTATCGGTGAACCAGCGGCCGCTGGTGTCGAGGCCGATGTCCTCGATGTCCACGGTCTCGGTGGCGAGACCAGCCTGCACTGCGCAGTCGCGCAGGTACTGCACGGTGCCGCGATCTTCCTCGGATGCGGCGACATTGGCGAAATACAGCGGCAATGGCAGCGCTTTCTCCAGTGCGATCGCGCCGAAAGCCTCGACGAGCGCCTCCTGGATCGCGTTGTACTGGTCCGCACCGGCGGGCAGCGTGCCATCGGCGATGCGGTCCTCCAGCCATAACCACTGGAAGAATGCGGCCTCGTACAGCGCGGTCGGGGTGTCGTAGTTGAGCTCGTAGAGCTTGGCAGGCCCGTTACCGTCGTAGGCGAAATCCAGACGGCCGTAAAGGTGCCGATCGCGGCGCTCCCAGGAGCGCCCGATCCAGTCCCAGTACTGCCTTGGGATGGCCAGACGCGCGAGCAACGCTTCGCTATGAACGACTTCGTCGACCAGCGACATCGACATCGCATGCAGCTCCTGGGTCGGCGCCTCGATGTCGTCTTCCACCTGGCGGAGCGAGAATGCGTAGTACGCGCTCTCGTCCCAGTACGGCGCGCCGTCGATGGTGTGGAAACGGAAGCCCAGCGCCTGGGCCTTGGCCTGCCAGTCCGGGCGCTGCGCAACCGGAATCCGGCGCATCAGCCGCCCCAGCCGCTGCGCGCGGACGAGCTCGAACCAAAACCACTGCGCGAAGCGGTGACCGCACGCGTCGGCGGCGGATCCACGGTCACCACCTGCCGAGATGACGCCTTGCTGCCGTAGATCGGCGCAATCGATCCATACGAGGACTGTCGGCTGGTGCCATAACCGTAGGGCACCGAATAACCGCGGGTGATCGGGATGAAAAACATCCCCGAGCGGTCGTAGTCCTCGCAGGTGCCGTCGCCGTTGATGCGTTCGCACTCGGCCTTGCTGGTGTACCGCGGCGCCATGCCACGGGCCTGCGAGAACGCGTCCCGGCAATCGTTGTCGGCGATGTCGTCGGCATCGACGCACGCTTGGAGCGAGGGATAGTTGATCTGCGCCGCTTGCGGCGGCGGATCGGTGAACTCCGGCTGGCACGCGGTCAATGCGATCGGTGCCGCAGCCATGACAGTCAGACGCAAAGTGCGGGAACGCTTCATGGGGTCTCCGCTCCTCAGTAGGTCATCGAAGCTGCGTTGAGCAGGCCCACGCCGAGCGAAACAATGCCGGCGAACGCGCCCGCAGCCGTTTCGTTGGCGGAGATGCGCGCAGACAGGTCGCGAATCACCAAGCGGTTGCCGAAGTGCGCGAGCACCTGCACCACGAACGCAACCGCGCCCCAGATCAGGAAATCGAACAGATTCGCCGAATTCGTCATAGCCGAGGTCAGCGGCAGGATGAAGCCGAGGAACGCACCGCCGAAGGCCATCGCCGCAGCGCCGTTGTTGGCCTTGATCAGTGCGAATTCGTGATGCGGCGTGAGCCGGATGTAGACCACGACGAACGCGATCAGCATTGCGATGGACGTACCGAAGTATGCGGAGAACGCCGGCAGACCGGCAATCGAGGCGGCGAACTGATCGGGCATGGAGACACTCCTGGAGTGATATCTGAAGGGATCGAACGATTTTGAATAAAGGAATGACGGGTATCGAATGACCTGCACCGCGCGCGGCCGTCTCAGGTGATACGCAGATCCGCTGTGGACAGCGGCACTCCGATCGAGATTACGACGCAGAACTCGTTCGGCCCGTAATCCTCGGCACTGATCAGCAGGTGTTCCACACCCGATGGCGTGTCGGCTTCGCGTGCATAGAGCATGGCGTAGTGAGTCAGATCGAACTCGGGTTTAGACAGGTCGGCGCCGAACACTCGCTCGTCCATGGCCACTGGCGGCGCCCAACCTGCAGGGTCTTCGCCCCACTGCCTTTCGTAGCGGTAGCCGTCCACTTCGAATACCGGCTGACCGATGCGACTGCCCGCCAGCGTCCATGCACGGAAGGCTTCGGCGTTGTCGGGCGTGATGGTCTGGAGGAAGACGAAATACCCGATCGCTTCGATCACGCCTGCGCTGGTGATGACCTGCAGGAACGCGTCATCCGTCAGATAGAAGCGATGGATCTCGGTCGCGCCTTCGGACAGACGGATCAGACCGACACGCTCGACGAACTGGGCGCCGTCCGGCGGATCGAACAGCAGGCGCTCGGCCGCAAGCCGGAACGGCAGCCGATCGATCTCGACACCGGCCTTCAGGCGCAGACCCAGCGGCAACGCGGGCGTCGCAGCTACGGGCGCCGTCGGCTTGCGGAACAGATCGAAAAGCGCCATCAGGCGTGTGCCTCCGCCAAGGTCAGAGCATCTGCGGCGATGCGCCGGCTGGCGACATAGAACAGGGTCGCACGGGGTGGCACGACGACGTCATCCTCCGCATTCAGGATTGCCTTCAGCGGTGCATCGGGCAGCGCATATCCGAGCAGCGTGGCACGATGGTGGCGTCGCAGGTGGACGAGAAGATCACCATAGCCGCATGCGGCCGCCGACGCCGGTAGCATCAGGCTGTACTGGGTCGGGCCGTCGGCGATCGACAGCATTTCCATCGCAACCCCCGATGCGCCGATGTCATGCGACGCGCGCACGATCAGCTCTGCCTGCACCGGGGTGGTGCACTCCACTTCCGGATGATGGCGTTTCAGCAGGGCCGCCGACTCCTCCCGGTCGAAGTGCGCGACCACATGCGCATGGCCGCCTGCGGCGCGCACCGCAAGCGCTGCAGCGAGGGTCTGCTCGTCAGTGGGTGCATCGATGATGATCCTGCGTGCGGTCGTGACGCTGGCGCGCAGATAGCCGCTGGGGTTGGCCAGGGTGGTCAGCCGCACGAAACGCGCATGATCCGGGCGCGGATTGGTCTCCAGCGCCGCGTCGACGATCACGATCTCGGATTCGGTGCTGCCGGCTTCCTGCAGCAGCAGGTCGATGATCCGATCCGATTCATGGCCATTCCAACCAACCAACAGCGTGTGTTGTTGCATATTCGCGTAGGTCCTTTTGCCGTAGAGGCCATGCTGCAAGCGCTCAGCCAGCACAGACGAGGTCTTGCCGATCATCGACGCCAGCAGCGCGATGCCGCCGGGCATCAGCCAAAGTGCGGCGAAATAGCGCCCGGCGGTGGTTGACGGGCTGAAATCGCCGAATCCGACCGTGAACGCGACCGTGGCGTAGAAGTAGGGAAAGATGTCCGGTGCTGCCAGCTTCTCTTCGCCGAACCAGACCATTGCCGCCCACGAAATGATGAAGTGGGCGGCGATGGCGACCGCGAGGGCGGTCCAGCTCAGTGTCGAGGCATGCCTGCGCAGCGTCCGCAGCAGGCGAACGATCAGCATGCGCGTGCGCCGTCAGTCGGCGACGCGATCGATCGACGCCAGCAGTGGCTGCCCGCTGGCATCGGGTGCAGGCAGCGCCTGAACCTTGGCAACGGACGGCGCCGGCAGCGCTTGCGCGTCGCGATAACGCGCCAGCACCGCCTCGGCGCCCATGTTGTCGCCGAACAGACGCTTTTTGAGGCCTTCATCGCCCTGCTCCGCCTGCAGTTCGTCCGCAGCCTCGATACGGGCACCGGTTTCGGCCTGGCGCTGCTTGATCCGCTCAAGGCTGTCGAGCGCAGTGCGCATCTTGGCGTTGGTGCCCGAATGCCGGGCGGCGATCGTCGCCTGGGCGCGTTGCACCGACTCGGTGGCGCGCACGGTATCGATCTGTGCGCGCAGGCGTTCAAGCCCACGCTCACCTTGCGTCACTGCGGCACGCAGCTTGACGATCGAGGCATCGTATTCGGCGACGACCTGGGTGTCCTCGGTGAGTTTGGCTTCCAGATCGGCGATGCGCTGGGCCACTTCAAGCTGCAGCGCTGCATCGTTTTTCTGCAGCGCCGTCTGCATGTAGCCTTCGTACTCTCCCAGCTTGCGACGATTGGCGTCGCTGCCATCGGACTTGAGTTTGCGCTGCGCCATCAGCTTGGCGAGATCATCCCGCGAGCGGGTCAGCGCGGCCTGCGCGTCTCGGGTTTCCTGGTCGAGGATACGCAAGGCGTTGGCGTCGACCACGGTCTGGCCAGCTTCGGTCGCACTGCCGCGCACCAGGGTGAAGAGTTTGTTGAGAATACCCATGGTTCAGACCTCCTGACGGACGAGGAACGGCTCGATCGCTTCGGCCGCATCGATGGCGTTGTCCGCCAGGACACGGATCTCCTCCAGCACGTTCAGCACCGGCGAGCGCGACGACAGCTCGCCGAAGACGATGTAGACGTCCTCGCCATCCGCTTGCCGGACGATGCCGAGGTTCGACAAGGGGTTGATCGGATTCAGACGCAGACAGGCGTCATTGAGGCCGGGCACGTCGGCGACGTCACCGGCGGTCACCAGCGGCACACTGACGAAGATCTGGTCGCCCGAGACCGCCATGGTGACGTCCAGCTCGCCGTCGTCGTCGACCACGATATGGATCGTCGGGTCGGTCCCGTCGATCAGTTCGGCAGCCATGCCGTAGCGGATCAGATGAGGCTGCAGCGCCTCGAACAGGGGACGGGCGGTCCATGCCGCAGGAGGCGCGACGGCCGAAGCGGCCGATATCGTTTGAGCCAGGGGGGTGGACATGGTGCTGTCGATCTCCGCGATCAGTAGAGAGGGAGGGGTGTTGTCCCGCTGCATGCGCTTCTCGAGCGCCTTCAGCAGGGGGTGGTACAGCGGAAGCACATTCAGTGTGATCGTCTTGAGCCCGCGACCTTTCAATCGTTCGCGGAACCGCGCTTGGCGCTGGGCCTCTGGCGAGGGTGGACGGGGCATGGGTTCAGGTCATATGCAGCGTTACATGTGACGTTACATGTAATGCTGGATGAATGCAAGAGCGCCCGCGCGGGGATCATGGGCGTGTGAAGACGGAGCATTTCAACGGAGCGGCCAGGCGAAACGCCGAGCGACCCGGCCAAGAACCGAGGCTGGTCTGCGCCGCCACGATTTCCGGACGCGTGAAGATCGGCGCTCAGAGCGACCGGGCGGGATCGGTCAGACCGTACTGGCTGCTCAGGCGAGCCAAGGCGATGCTGTCCTGGATTTCGAGTTTTTCGAAAAGACGTGCCTTGTGGGTGTTTACGGTCTTTGAGCTCAGGCTCAGCCGCTTGGCGATTTCTTCCTGGCGCAGCCCCTGCGCCAGAAGCATCGCGACTTCCAACTCGCGCGGCGTCAGGCGGTCGAACGGCGATGCTTCGCCGCCGATGCCCGCCAACGCCAGATGCTGGGCGATCCCGTTGGCCAGAAACCGTTTGCCGCGCGCCACCTCACGTACCGCGCGCAGCAATTCGGTGGCATCGCCCGCTTTGCCGACATAGCCGGATGCGCCAGCTTCGATCAGCCGCTTCGGGATCGGGCCGTCTTCCAGCACCGACACTATGACGACCTTGCTGCCATAGTCGCCCTTGACGATGCGATCGGTGACTTCAAGACCGCTGATGCCCGGCAGATGCAGGTCGCACAGCACGACGTCGGGTTTGAGTCTGCGGATCATCGGCAGCGCGGTCTCGCCGGTGTCGGCTTCGCCGACCACCTCGATATCGGGCTCGGCCGAAAGCATCATTCGCATACCGCTGCGCACCAGCGCGTGATCGTCCAGGAGGAAAACGCGGATGGTCATGTCAGTCCTTTGGAGTTGTCCTGCGCACAGACTAAGCATCGGCTGCGAGGTGGACAAGCGGACTTCACCGCCTTGCGCAGTAGGGAAATACCTACCCCTTCGCTGTGATCACACTGATGCTGGTCGTTGGTACCCGGCACCGCCACCTGCCGTGGTTCTCTGGCAAGATCCATACTTTCGTTCGCGGAGTCTCACCAATGTCCCTGCCGCCATGCCGCGCTGCACAGATCGCTGCGACAGCAATGCTCGTAACGATCATGACCGCCTGTGCCGGGCGACCGGAACTCGCGTCCGTCGATCGTGGTTCCGCAGACGCCCCGCACAGCGTCTGGTATGCGGATGTGCGGGGCATGGCCGATGCGCGGGACAACGCCGGACGCCGTGCGTATCTGCGCCAGCGTCTGGACAGCTCCGGCATGGCGATCACCGTACAACCGTTCGAGTCGGGCAACCTGCAGGGCGAGAATCTGATCGCCGATGTCAGCGGACCGGCCGCCGCCCCGCTGCTGATGATCGGCGCCCATTCAGACCGTGTCGATGCCGGCCGAGGCGCCACCGACAACGCCTCGGGCAGTGCGACAGCACTCACATTGGCAGAGCGTTTCAAACGTCGACCACTCGCGCGTCACCGGTTGAAGGTCGCGTTCTGGGATCTGGAAGAACGCGGTCTGCTCGGCGCCAGCGCATATGTCGAACAGAACAGCGAGAAACCCACGCTCTACATCAACTTCGATGTGTTCGGCTGGGGCGACACCCTGTGGATGATGAGCCGCGACGAGGCACACCCGCTGGTCGTTGCGAGCCGCAGCGCCGCGCATGCACGGCGGATGCCGATCAGTGCAGGAGATCAGTACCCGCCAAGCGACCATCTCGCCTTTCTCGCGGCCGGCTGGCCAGCCGTGTCCTATTCGCTGGTCGGCGGCGACGAGATACCTGAAATCCTGAGTGCTTTCGCGGGCAAGAAGCCGGCCCGCATGCCGAAAGTGTTGGCGGTGATCCACAGCGACAACGACACGATCAAGCAAATCGATGATGTGGCAGTTGCCAAAGGCATCGATACGGTGGAGGCCGCAATCCGCGCCTGGGACGCACAGGCACCATAGATCTGCGCAATCGCCCAGACTGCGGTGGCAGGGTATATTGGACATCATGAATATCCCCGCAGAAATCCGCGACGAATACAACCGGCTTGGCGAGCGTGCGGACCTCGTCCATCTGAAGGATTTCGCGCGCTGGAGCTACATCAGCAGCGATGATTGGACCGACCTCTGTCGGCGCACGGCAGACTTCATCGGTATCGAAGACGGCGATCGCCTGTTCGAGGCAGGGTGCGGATCCGGCGCGTTTCTCGCCGAATTGGCCATGTATCGCAACGTCACCCTGGCCGGCGTCGATTTTGCCGGGAACCTCGTCGCGATCGCACAGGAGCGACTACCCGGCGAATTTGGGGTTGCCGACATCACCGATCTTTCATCGATCGAGAGCGGCCGTTACGACAAGGTACTCTCGCACGGTGTCTTTCTTTACCTGGACTCCGAGGACGCCGCGCGCAGCGCAGCGCTCGAAATGGTCCGCATCGCGAAACCGCATGGCACCATTTACATCGGCATCGTCAACGACCCCGAGCGCCACGCGGAATTCGACTTTCCGCCATCGGGCGCATTCCTGCTGACACGAGCGTTCTGGCAGGATTTCGCATCCCGGGAAGGACTTGCACTCGAACTGGTCGATCAGGATCGCATCTTCAGCAAACCGTCCGGCTACGACTGCTATTCCCGCGTGCGTTATTCCCTGCTGTTGAAAAAGCACTGACATAAGGCGGTCCATGGAGCGGCCATGAGCGGCACTCGAACTTCGACTGCGACTTCCGTCAAGATACTCGTCGACCGCGATGCGGAGTGGGCTGCCCGCATGATCATGATCGAGCGCGCGCAGCGCTTCGTGATTCTCACCACCTACTATTTCGGCAGCGATGAGCGCAGCGGCACGCTGCTGGACGCGCTGCTCTGCGCGGTGCGCAAGGGCGTGCGCGTCGTGCTGGTGCTGGACCGCTTCGGCCAACGGCTGGCGCAGAATCTCGGAACCCACTCCGAGCATCAAAGACTGCGGGAGCGCATGCGCGAATTCCGCACTGCGGGGGGGCTCGTAGTCGAATGCTCGCCGCGGTCGTTCCGGCATCGCTGGATCGGCGGCGGCATGCACGTGAAGATCCAGGTCTCGGAAGCCGGCGTCGCCGTCTTCGGCAGCAGCAATATCGCGCATCACTCGTTTCGTAGATGGAACGAGATCTCGCTGGAGATCGAGGGCGATATCGTTGCCGATCTGCTGGAGGAAGCATGCCGGTTCGCCGAGCTGTCCGAACAGGAGCACGCAACCTTCAAGGCATGGCTGCCGGCAACGCCATCGTCAGAGGGCGTCGAATTGCGTTACGTTCGGGAAGATCCGCAGGAACGCTCCGGGCGCTTGTTTCCATTCGGCGCTGTGGACAACCGGTTGACCACCGAACTCGTTGAGCTGATCGACCGTGCACAGCAGTCAGTGCGGATCACCGCGTTCTACTACAAACCGGTTCCTGTGCTGAAAGCCGCGCTGCTACGGGCCTGCGGACGTGGCGTCGATGTGGAGATATTCCATTCCCACCGGGACTCGCTGGAAGTCTCGCACCTGCCGTGGATATCGGCTTCCGCCCAATATGCTTCGATGCTGAAAGCCGGCGCACGTATCTACGAGAATCTCGCGGGCGAACACTCCAAGGTGATTCTCGTCGACGACCGGGAAGTGTCCGTCGGCAGCTACAACTTCGAGCACGCCGCACACGACCGTCTGGTCGAAGCGATGATCTTTTCCGACGATGCCACGCTGTGCGCATCCTTCCGTTCGTTGTTCGATGCACTGCGAGGCAGCCAGGACAACACGATGCTTTCGGCCGGTTGGCGCAGCGAGCTGCCGGCAACGCTGCAACTCAAGCGCTGGCTGTACCGCCCTCTGCGGCGCTGGATCTGACGCTCGCATCCGGATCGGGCAGCGGCTGTCCAGGGGCCCAACCGTTCTGCTGCAACCAGTCCAACAGACCAGCGACTTCGGTTTTCGCATCGAGGCTGTGCACCGGCAGCACCAGCACGTCGCCGGCGCGCGCCCAGCCAAGCGCTTCGCGCGCGGCATCGGATTCGCGCAGGCGCACCGGCAATGCGGTTTCAGCCATACCCAGTCGCAGCAGTTCATCGCGAAGCAGTTGCGCGACCTCGCCGGCTGCGCGGCCACGCAGAAAGCCATCGATATCCTTGACGACGACCAGTTCGGGCATGAAGCGCGCGGCGACCGCCGCCAATTCACGGATCTGATTGTCTTCACGGTTGCCCGCCTGCCCCAGCAACAGCGCCATGCGCCCATCGCCGCGCCGCATCTGGGCGATTTCGAGCAGACCGGCCAGACCGTCGGGGTTGTGCGCGTAGTCGAGGAACACATCGATGCCGGCGAACACCCAGCGCTGCAGGCGGCCCGGGTTGTCTGTATGGCTCGACCCGAAAGTGCCCAGCACTGCGCGGATATCCTCCACGGGTACGCCCATCAGCATCGCCGCAACCGCAGCACCGGCGATATTGGCGATGTTGTAGCGCGCACTGCCGCCGAGGGTCAGCGGCATGTCCGCAATGGCGCCGATGTCGAGCGTAGCGACGCCATCGTCCAGCAGCAGATGCCCGTCGCGCACCGCGCAGCGCGGCACATCCATCGCATGCGCCGGCAGCGCCACGTCATCGACCGCAAACCATGCGACCTGCGACGCGGACTTCAGGCCTTGCTCGCGCAACAAAGTATCTTCGGCATTGAGCACCAACCAACCGTGCGCAGCCACCGCACGCGCGACCGTCAGCTTCACCGCAGCCAGGTCATCGACGGAATGAATACCATACTCGCCGAAGTGATCGGCGCTGATATTGGTGACGACCGCGACATCAGCATTGCCCAACGCCAGGCCACGACGCAGCAGACCACCGCGTGCGGTTTCGAGCACGGCCGCTTGGACATCGGCGCGTCGCAGCAATTGGCGCGCACCGGCAGGTCCGGAATAGTCGCCGCTTTCGAGGCGTTGCAAATGGCCAGCGTCTCCGACGAACAGACCATCGGTGCAGGAATGCGCGGTGCGCAGCCCTTGCGTGCGCAGCATCGCCGCGATCAGACGCACGGTGGTGGTCTTGCCGTTGGAGCCGGTGACCAGCGCAGTTGGAATCGTGCCCAGCTTGCTCCACGGTACGGTTTCGGCTGTCGGCAAGGCATCGAGCGCCCACGTCCGGCCGTGCTCGCCAAGGCCAAGACTCAGAGCCTCTTCGTCGTACAGCGCGGGCACGCCGTGCGCATGCGCAGCATCGAGCAGCGCGATCACATCGGGACGGCACTCCGCGGCGGCGAAACGCTGCAGCGTGTGCAGTGCGGACGCAGTGTCATGCGTGGACGGATGTCCGGGCGCATGAAAGTGGTGGTAGCCGACGCTTGCGCACCACGCCCACTCGCTGATTTCGGTCGCGGCGTAGAGCTGATCGGCCGGTGCGACGAACGCCAGTGACGTGCCGGTGCGATGCACGCGGACGACAGGTTCGGTCGTTGCCCAGCCCAGTGCATCGCGCGCGGCATTCGCGCGCATCCACCACGCCGCAAGCGCAACCGGGTCTCGCGACTTCGGGCCCATTGTTTCGAGCGCCGCGCCGCAGCCTGCGAAATAGACGTTCGAGCCGGTGAGCCGCCGCGAATCCTCGAAGGGCGGCTCGGATGCTTCGATCCGGGAGGCTTGCAAAACCGAGGCGCTCAGTCGTCGCTCTCCCGCGAGATGAAGATGCCGCGCTCATCCCGACTCACGCCTTCCCACTGTTCGGGCGAGAAACTCGGCTCGACGAAATCCGCTTCGGCCGAAGCGGTCGGCGCCACCGTTGCTTTCTCCGGCATGCCCTCGGGCTTGAACTTGATCACCTGCTTCCACGACCGCACCAGCGCATCGGCGAACACCAGCAGCACGTCGCCGGCCTGGGCCATGCGCAGACCGGCATCGATCGCTTCCTGCTCATCGGGAATGATGCTGATCTGATGATCGGCGACACCGTGCTCGCGGAGAGTCGCCGCGATCAGCAACGGCACTTCGTCGGATTTGCGCCCGCGCAGGCCATCGTCGCGTCGGCAGATGTAGTGATCGAAACCGCCGGCGACAGCCTTGGCGATATCGCGCAAGTCCTCATCGCGACGATCGCCCGGGCCGGCCACAACCACGATGCGGCGACCGCTCACTTCGAGACGCTGGGCGAGATCGGCCATCGCGCCGACCGCGTGGGCATTGTGGCCGTAGTCGAACAGCACCTTGAACGGGTGTTCGTTGAACACATTCATCCGGCCCGGTGCCTGGAAGAAAGTGCTGTCGAAGGTGCGCAGCCCCTGACGGATCGCGTCGAGCTTGATGCCCATCGAAAACGCCATCGCTGCAGCGAACATCGCGTTCTGCACGTTGTGCAGGGCTTTGCCTTCAAGCGTCGCGGGAATCAAGTGGGTCCACAGCAGCGGAATGTGACTGCCTTTGTCGTACAGCGTGATCATCTGGCCGTTGACGCCGCCTTCCAGCGCGCAGGCGCGGCCACCGGCGCGGATATGCTCGCGCACCAGCCCATGCGACGGATTCATGGTGACGTAACAGATGACCTTGGCGTCGGTATAGCCGCCCATTTTCAGCACGTTCGGATCGTCGGCGTTGAGCACTGCGCAATCATGCGCGACCTCGACAACGATCCGCTTGACCTCGGCCAGCTGCTCCAGCGTATCGATGCCTTTCATGCCGAGATGGTCGGACTGCACGTTCAACACCGCGCCGACATCGACCCTGCTCACGCCCATGCCCGCGCGCAGCAGCCCGCCGCGCGCGGTTTCGAGCACCGCGAAATCGATCTGCGGGTCGGCCAGCACCATCCGCGCCGACACCGGGCCGGTCATGTCGCCTTCGACCGTACGCTGGCCGTCGATGTAGACGCCGTCGGTGGTGGTGAGGCCCGGCGTGAACGCGGCCATCTTGGCGATGTGCGCGAGCATGCGCGAAGTGGTGGTCTTGCCGTTGGTACCGGTGATCGCGGCGATCGGCACGCGCGACAGCGCACCCTGAGGAAACAGCATGTCGATGACCGGGCCGGCCGCGTCACGCGGTTTGCCTTCGCTCGGCGCCACGTGCATGCGGAACCCGGGCGCGGCGTTGACTTCGCAGATGCCACCGCCGATGGTCTTGTAGCTCTCGGCGATGTTGGTGCTGAGGAAATCCACACCGCCGACGTCCAGCCCGATCGCCTTGATCGCACGCACCGCCATCTCGCGATTGTCGGGATGGATGATGTCGGTCACATCGGTGGCGGTGCCGCCGGTCGATAGATTCGCGGTGGAACGCAGATAGATGGTGCGACCCGCTTCGGGCACTCTGTCGGCAGTCGCTTCGACCCGCGCCATCATCATCTCGGCCTGTGCGTCCAGTTCGATGCGCGTCAGCACTTTCTCATGACCGACGCCGCGACGCGGGTCCTGGTTCACGATCTCGACTAGCTCGCGGATGGTGTGCTGGCCGTCGCCGACCACATGCCCCGGCGTACGTCGCGTCGCTGCGACCAGCTCGCCGTTGACGACCAGCAGTCGATGATCGTCGCCTTCGAGATAGGTTTCGACGATGACCGAGCGCGAAATCTCTTTCGCCTTCTGAAAACCTTCGACAACCTCTTCGTCGCTGGTCAGGCGGATCGAAATGCCGCGACCGTGATTGCCGTTGTAGGGTTTGGTCACGACCGGAAACCCGATCTTGCGCGCGGCGCGGCGCGCGGCGCCTTCGCTCTGCACCAGTTCCTGGCGCGGGACCGGCAGGCCGAGCGAGCCGAGAATCTTGTTGGTTTCTTCCTTGTCGCTGGCCAGTTCCACCGCGATATGTGAGGTCTTTCCAGTAACGGTCGCCTGGATACGCTGCTGATACTTGCCATGGCCGAGTTGCACCAGCGACTGCTCGTTCAAACGCAGCCACGGGATATTGCGGTCTTCAGCGGCCTTCACCAGCGACATGGTCGACGGCCCCAGCGCGCGGCGCTGTGCATAGCGGATGAAGGTGTCGCGCGCTTCGGGCCAATCCCAGTCATCGGGCACGCTATCGGCCGAACGCAGCTCCGCCGGCAACAGCGAACGCAGCAGTTTCAGCGCAAGTTCGCCGGCTTCGATGCCCTCCTCGCGCTGGGCGTATTCGTAGACCACCGAATACACGCCGGGGCGGTCGTCGATGCTGCGGGTCTTGCCGAAGGTCACGTCTTCGCCGGCCATGTTCTGCAGCTCGATCGCGACGTGTTCCAGCACATGGCCCAGCCAGGTGCCCTCACCTTCCTTCATGCGCCGGATCAGGCCGCCGGGCGTGCGGTAGGAGCAGCCGTGCTCGGCCAAACCGGGAATGGCCTCGATCAGCGCATCGACGAAGGCGGCGCCGAGTTTCCCGGTCGGCCACGCTTCCAGCCTCTCCAGGTCCAGCTCCAGCCGGATCACCGGAAAGTGCGCATACAGCGAGGGGCCGACGAATACCGAACGATCGAGAATACGCATGACTATGTGGTCCTTGTTATTCCTTGGCCGCAAGCAGCGCGCCTGCCGAAGCTTTGCGCGTATGAAGGTTGAACGTAGCACCGGCAACGAGGATGTGGAAGCTAAGCCCGAGCAGGCAGACCGGCTCGCCCTCTTCCACCTGGGCCATCGATGAGAACTGCAGGCCAGCGGCATCGACCACGGTCACCCCACCGCTGCCCAGCACCTCTACCACATTGTCCGGCGAAATCAGCGCGGCGGTGTCTTCGTCCAGACCGATGCCGATCGCGAAGGGGTTGAAGGCAAGCGCAGTCGTCAGCCGGCCGAGACGGTCGCGCTGGCGGAAAT
>JANLSB010000790.1:0-4422 GCA_031362125.1 Lysobacterales bacterium
GTCGCGAGTTCGAGTCTCGTTTCCCGCTCCAGATTCGAGTAAACCCCGGCTTGCCGGGGTTTGCCTTTTCATGAAGTAGACAAGTTTTGTGTCACCGGCCTGGTGGCAGAGTGGTCATGTAGCGGCCTGCAAAGCCGCGTACGCCGGTTCGATTCCGACCCAGGCCTCCATTTATGCGAAAACCCGCTTCGGCGGGTTTTTTGTTGTCTTCGGCTCACACGTGCGGGTTGATGGTTTGCAATGCGATCCGGCTCAGGCACCCTATGCATGTGCCCGGGTGGCGAAATGGTAGACGCAGGGGACTTAAAATCCCCCGACGAAAGTCGTGTGGGTTCGACTCCCACCCCGGGCACCAGTATTGTTGCAAGGCCCGGTAACGATTTGAAACCGATTTCCACTACGCGCTGCGGCGCGTTCATCGTCGCGATGGTTCAAGGCCACCGCGGCGCGGTTCGACTCCCACCCCGGGCACCATCGCTGTGCGCACTTGCGCGCATCGGCTCGCGCGAACCGCGCGCATTCCGCCGGGGGCTTCATGTCGCGCTACGTTGTTTTTATCGCCAGCATCGTTTCGACTGTCGTATGCATGATTGCAGCGATGCTTCTCGACAACGTCTGGATATGGGGCATCGTCGTGTCTGGCGCGCTCGCTGCGCTCGGCACCTGGGATGTGTTGCAGACCCGCAGCACTTTGCGCCGCAATTACCCGATCCTCGCGCATTTCCGCTACGGGCTTGAGTCGATCGGCCCGGAGATGCGGCAATACTTCATTGAATCGGACACCGCCGAGGTGCCGTATTCGCGCCAGCAGCGGGCGTTGATCTATCAGCGAGCCAAGGCGATGAACGACACCCGGCCGTTCGGCACCCAGCAGGATGTCTACGGCAACGAGTACGAGTGGATCAATCATTCAGTCATGCCGTCCGAGATCGCATCGCCCGATTTCCGCATCCGCATCGGCGCGCAGTCGGCACAGCCTTACGACGCCAGCGTGTTGAATGTTTCCGCCATGAGTTTCGGCGCGCTGTCGGCGAACGCGATACGTGCGCTCAACAAGGGCGCGAAGCGCGGAGGCTTCTACCACGACACTGGCGAGGGCTCGATTTCGATGTATCACCGCGAACATGGCGGCGATCTGGTCTGGGAAATCGGCAGCGGTTATTTCGGCTGTCGCAACGACGACGGTACCTTCAACGCCGAACGGTTCGCGCAGAACGCCAGCGATCCGCAGGTGAAGATGATCGAGCTGAAGCTGTCGCAGGGCGCCAAGCCCGGCCACGGCGGCGTGCTGCCAGCGGCGAAGGTCAGCGCCGAGATCGCCTCGACCCGTGGCGTGAAGCAAGGTCAGGACTGCGTCTCTCCGGCGCGGCACTCGGCGTTCTCCACACCGATCGAACTGCTGCAGTTCATCGCGAAGATGCGCGAACTATCCGGCGGCAAGCCGGCCGGCTTCAAACTCGCAATCGGTCATCCATGGGAATGGTTCGCCATCGCGAAGGCGATGCAGGAGACTGGCATTCTTCCGGACTTCATTGTCGTCGACGGCGGCGAGGGCGGCACCGGCGCAGCGCCGGCGGAATTCATCGATCATGTCGGTGTGCCGATGCATGAGGCGCTGTTGCTGGTGCACAACACTCTGATCGGTTTGAATCTGCGCGACCGTGTCCGGATCGGCGCGGCGGGGCGCATCGCCAGCGCGTTCGACATCGCGCGCACGCTGTCGATGGGCGCGGACTGGTGCAATGCGTCGCGCGGCTTCATGTTCGCGCTGGGCTGTATCCAGGCGCAGAGCTGTCACACCAGCCGCTGCCCGACCGGCATCGCCACGCAGGATCCTTCGCGCTGGCGCAAGCTCGACGTGCCCGATAAAGCGACGCGTGTGCATCAATTCCACCACAACACGCTGAAGGCGCTGCGCGAGTTGTTGTGCGCGGCCGGACTCGAACATCCGTCCGAATTGGGGCCTGAACACATCCTGCGTCGGGTATCCGCTGTCGAAGTGCGTTCGATCGCTGCGCTTTACCGTTTTCTGCAACCCGGCGAACTGCTGGAAGGCACGAGCGACCATGCGGTGTTTCGGGATTACTGGCAAGATGCGAGCAGCGAAGCTTTTGCTCCGCCTGCACGTGTGCGGGCGCTACGGAGCAGCAAATCGCATTGAAAATCCAGGCTGGATGTTTCCCGTTGTCCGCAAAACAATCTTCATTCGATCGAGGCGAATCGGCCGGTGCAAACATCCAGCTCAGCGAACAATACGGCTTCGACAAAGCAGCAGGACGCCTCTGCATTGCAGCGGCGGTCAGCCTCCGGCGTTCGCAAGTTGTTCGTGCGCACCGTGCTCTGGATGGCGGTCGTGGCCGTCATGGGCTTGGTTGCGCTGGTTGCGGTAGTCACGCAGCCATTCGTTTCCCCAATCCGGTCTCAGCCGCCGTCCGTGGACGCCACGCGACTTGCCGCCCACGTGAAATATCTTTCGGTTGATCTCTTTCCCCGAAGCTCCGATCGACTCGACAACACCGAACGGGCCGCTGAATATGTGTTCGATGAATTCAAAGCTGCGGGTGCGAGGGTTTCGATTCAGGAGGTGATCGTCAGCGGCGCAACGTACATGAACATCATCGCCAGATTCGGGCCGCCAGATGGTGCGTTGATGGTCGTTGGCGCCCACTACGACTCTCATGGCGATGCTGCGGCCGGCGCCCGATACCCGCGCGGATTCACCGCGGACACGCATACTCCCGGCGCCGACGACAACGCCAGCGGCGTGGCGGGCTTGATCGAGTTGGCGCGTCTGCTCGGTCAACAGCCGCCTTCGCGCGCGGTCGAGCTTGTCGCCTATGCGCTGGAGGAGCCCCCGTACTTTCGAACTGAAGACATGGGCAGTGTCCGGCATGTGCGCTCACTTGTGGCATCGAAGCGCGAGGTTCGGCTCATGCTGTCTCTCGAAATGATCGGCTTCTTCAGCGATGCGCCTGAAAGTCAAAGCTTTCCTGTTCCGGCCATGCAATATCTGTACTCGGACCGGGGCGATTTCATTGCGCTGGTCGGCGACCTTGGTGATTTCAAGAATATGCGCAGAGCGAAGGCGCTGATGTCCGGCGCATCCGACCTGCCGGTGTACTCGATCAATGCCCCCGCGACGCTGCAGGGGATCGATTTTTCGGATCATCGAAGCTATTGGGCCGAGGGCTATCCTGCGCTGATGGTCACCGACACCGCTTTTTTTCGCAACGCCCACTATCACCGCGCCGGCGACTCGTATGAAAAGCTTGATTATCGACGGATGGCGCAGGTCGTGCAGTCGGTCTTCGCACTCGTCCAGCAGTACTGAACGGAAGGACGAAGCGATCGCGCAGGCTGCGCCGACTCTCAGCGCAGCCCTGCCTTTGAGCGCGGTTCGATCTGCCGCGTCGTGCGACAGGCGTCCATAGCCAGTCGCGTCAACGCTGGCTGTTCACCCAACGATCGATCTTGGTGTCCAGCACATCCAGTGGCACCGAACCGTCTTTCAGTACTTCGTCGTGGAAAGCCTTGATATCGAACTTGCTGCCCAGCGCTGTTTCGGCACGGGCGCGCAGCTCGGTGATCTTCATCTGACCGGTCTTGTAGGCCAACGCCTGGCCGGGAATCGCCATGTAACGTTCGGCTTCCGATACCGCGTCGGTTTCGCTGGTGGCGGAATTCTCCAGCATGTACTTGATCACCTGCTCCCGCGTCCAACCCTGCACATGCAACCCCGTGTCGACGACCAGCCGGATCGCCCGGTGCATGTCGCCCAAGAGCATCCCCAGGTACTGGTACGGATCCGTGTAAATCCCCAGCTCCCGCCCCAGGCTCTCGCAGTAGAGGGCCCAGCCCTCGACGTAGGCGTTGTTGGCATCGATCCGACGGAACCGCGGCAGCGCTGTGCTTTCGATCGTGAGCGAGAGCTGGAAGTGATGCCCCGGAATCGCTTCGTGCAGGAAGAGGTCCTCCATCCGCGGCGCCCGGTAGGTCCGGGGATCAGGGATCGGCACGTAGAAGATGCCCGGCCGGGTCCCGTCGAGGCTGCCCGGGCTGTATTCCGCCGATGCCGTCGCCGCCCGGAAGGCCTCGGTCGGCCGGATCTCAAACTTGGTGCGCGGCACCCGGCGGAACAGCTCCGGGATGCGCCGGTTCACCCGGCCCTCAATCGCTCGGTTGGCGTCGAGCACCTCCTGCTCCGTCCGGAAGGGCGCGAACCGTTCCGACGTGGCCACGTCCGCCAGGAACTCCCGCGCCGTACCCGGGAAGCCCACCTGCACCCGCACCTTCTCGATCTCACCCCGGATCCGCGTCACCTCGCGCAGTCCCAGCGCATGGATCTCCTCCGCCGGCAGCCGCGTCGTGGTCTGCGACTCGATCAGGTGCGCGTACGCCGCCTCGCCACACGGCAGGGCGCCG
>JANLSB010000794.1:0-1668 GCA_031362125.1 Lysobacterales bacterium
CGCTTAAATTGTCGGAATTCGGTGCGAAGATATCCACCAGCGGTAATGATCGCTACAAATTCAGTGCGGAAGCAGGATACCGGCCTGAGAACAACGAGTACTACGGCAAGGTCGGGCTTAGCATCCAGTTCGGCGGTGGCCATTCGAAGCCATCACGACCGATCTCCCGCGCCGAATCGGGCTTCGATCCGGGGCGTTCGATCGACGATGCGGCGACGTCATTCCGCGAAAAACAATCGATATTGCTGCGGCCGGAGAACAAGGCGCTTTATGAACAGGCGGTCTCCGGCGTCGAGAAATTGAATGCATCTGGAGCGAAGCTGCCTGTTGGCGAAACCGCCGCCAGCCTGACGGCGCTCGCCAGAAACAGCGGCATGCAAAGCATTCAATACGTTGCGCTCGGCGATCCGACTTCCAGCGGGCACCAGAATCTGTTCATCGGTGACGGCGACCGCTCCAATCCGGCAACGAAGAGCGTTCATATGGACAAAAACCAAGCTGCCACCACATCGATGAATGACAGCATCCTGAAGATGGGCGTAACGCCCTCTCTGGGCGATTCGATGCCGGTTGATCAAACGCAGTTGCCCGCTCAAAAACGCAGCGCAATGTAACTAGATAGTAAAAAGCGCTTGGAAATACGCGCGCTTTTCTCCTTCTTGAAGAGGAGTTGTCGCGTTACAGGTTCTGGTAATTCGGCCCTGAGCCGCCTTCGGGCGTGACCCAATCGATGATCTGATACGGATCCTTGATATCGCAGGTCTTGCAGTGCACGCAGTTGGCGGCATTGATCTGCAGCCGCTTTCCGGCCGCATCATCGACGATTTCATACACACCCGCCGGGCAGAACCGCGTGCAGGGATTTCCATATTCTTCAGCACACTTGCTCACACACACCGATGTGTCGCGAACGCGCAGGTGCACGGGTTGGTCTTCGTCGTGTTCGGTAGCGGCGAAATACACCGACGCCAGCCGGTCGCGCGGCGCGAGCGTGCGATCGAGATAATCCCGTTTCGGCTGTTCGTGCGTGCCGAGCTTGTCGAGCGACGACCAGTCTGCCTTGTTCTTCAAGGTCCAGGGCGATAAGCCGCCAGTGACTGTTTCCCATGCCGCGTTGAGCATGCCGAACCACAGGCCGCGCTTGAAACCCGGTTTGATGTTGCGGACTTTCTTCAGTTCGGCCATCGCATCGGAGGCACGCAGCTTCGCGTCGAAGCCTTCCGATGCCAGCGACGATGCGACCAGATGTTCGGCTGCGAGCATGCCTGAGCGGATCGCCTGATGCGTGCCCTTTATTTTCGGCACGTTGAGCAGACCGGCGGTATCGCCGATCAATAGTGCGCCGGGCATCTCGACTTTCGGCAGTGACTGCCAGCCGCCGGTAACGATCGCGCGCGCGCCGGCGGAGACCAGGGTCCCGCCATCGAGCAGCGGTTTGATCATCGGGTGATTCTTCCACTGCTGGAAGGCCTCCCACGGCTTGTAGTCAGGATCGCTGTAATCGAGGCCGCTGACGTAACCCAGCGCGATTCTGCCTTTGTCCAGGTGATACAGGAAACTGCCGCCATAGGTGTTGTTATCAGCCGGCCAGCCGAAGCTGTGCACGATCTTTCCAGGGCTGACGCGGTCTTCGGGCACCTGCCACAGTTCCTTGATGCCGATCGAATA
>JANLSB010000598.1:0-20089 GCA_031362125.1 Lysobacterales bacterium
GGCACAACGCCGTGCGCGCTCATCGTTTGGCGGAACACTTTGCTGGCGTACTGGCTGCCACGATCGGAGTGGAACAGCGCGCCTTTCTCCACAGCACAGGCCGACACGGCGTTGAGGAACGCTTGCTTCACCAGATCGTCAGGCATCCGTTCGCACAGGCTGTAGCCCAGCACCTGCCGGGTCTGTAAGTCGATCACCGTGGCCAGATACAGCCAGCCTTCCCGGGTTGGAATGTAGGTAATGTCGCCCACCCAGGCGGGCACTGGGCTGTCCACGGCGAACTGACGATCAAGCAGATTGTCGGCAACGGGGTGCGCATGCCGACTGTCGGTAGTGCGGGGCTTGAAGCGGCCTTTGGTCTTGCCACGCAGTCCTTCCTCACGCATCAGCCGGGCCACGCGCTTGTGGCCCACCCCATGCGCACAGGCGCGCAACGCCTTCACCATGCGCGGGCGACCGTAGGTCCGGCGGCTACCGGCGTGAATCGTATGCAGGTCAGCACGCAGTGCTGCATCTGAATCCGGTCTGCCTTGACGATGCAGGTATTCGTGGAAGCCAGAGACCGACACCTCCAGCGTGCGGCACAGTTGTCTGACCGAATAACGAGCCCGTTCACGCGCGACGATGGCGTACCTCATTTGGACTCCCTGGCGAAGAACGCCGTCGCTTTTTTTAAAATGTCCCGCTCCATTTTTAGCGTCGCGTTCTCGGCCCGCAGCCGGGCCAACTCGCTCTCCAGTTCACTGACAGGCTTGCGGCTGGGCGAGCTCAGCGGGCGACCCGCACGCGACGCGTCGAGCCAATTGCTGAGTGTCTTGACTGACATGTCCAGTTGCCGGGCCGCCTTGGCTGGGCCGAGCGACTCAGCCAGCAGGATGGCCTGAGCCTTGAAATCGTCGGTGTAGCGACGACGGGTAATGCGTTGCATGGGAACCTCCAGGGTGCGATGAAAGTATCGCTTCCTGGCGTCCGGTCTGAGGGGGCAAGTTCAACGTCGTTCGTGACGGCACAGCCCGCTCACCACGCCGATAACCGATAGCCTCGGCCACATGCGCGCCAAGAATATCCGCACTACCAGCAAGATCAGCAATAGTCCGCGCCACGCGCAGAATGCGATGCATCGAACGTGCCGAAAGCTGCAACAAATCAATCGCGTTCTCCAGCATCGCCTGATCCTCCGGTGCGAGTCGGCACACCGCATTCGTCTCCGATTGATCAAGATGCGCGTTGCAACGCCCCGCACGATGTCGTTGAACTTCACGCGCACGAATCACGCGTGCACGAACCACATCGCTGGATTCACCGGGCGGCGCATCGGGACGCAGTTCGGCCGGCGGTAGTCGCGGCACTTCCACATGCAGATCGATGCGTTCGAGCAACGGTCCTGAAATCTTGCCGCGATAACGCTGGATCGCTTCGGGATGACAGCGACATCGCCCCGAAGGATCGCCAGCCCAGCCACAAGGACAAGGGTTCATCGCCGCGACCAGCTGAAAGCGCGCCGGAAACTCACTCTGTCTTGCCGCGCGCGAAATTGTCACTACGCCGGATTCCAGCGGCTCGCGCAGGACTTCCAGCGCGCGGCGGTCCCACTCGGGCAGCTCATCCAGAAACAGCACGCCGTTGTGGGCGAGCGAGATTTCGCCCGGGTGCGGTTCGGCGCCGCCGCCGACCAGGGCGACCGCGCTGGCGGTGTGATGCGGGCTGCGGAACGGTCGCGTGCGCCAGCGGGCGGGGTCGAGGCCGCGTCCGCTGATCGATGCGATGGCGGCGGTTTCCAGCGCGTCGGCTTCGCTTGCTTCGGGCAGCAGGCCGGGCAGGCGTGAGGCGAGCAGGGTCTTGCCGCAGCCGGGCGGGCCGACCAGCAGCAGGTGATGGCTGCCGGCGGCGGCGATCTCCAGCGCCCGTCGCGCGCGCGTCTGTCCGCGCACGTCGCGCAGATCGGGGCCGTATTCGTAGGTGCTGGCCGGTGCGATCGCGGCCGGCAGCGGCCGGTGTCCGCACAGATGACCGCAGACTTCCAGCAGCGTGCGTGCGGTGTAGGCCTCGACTTCGGACGCGAGCGCTGCTTCGGCGCCGTTGAAGACAGGCACGATCAGCTTGCGGCCCTGCTCGGCGGCGGCCAGTGCAGCCGGCAGCACGCCGTCGATGCAGCGCAGCTCGCCGGTGAGGCCGAGCTCGCCGAGGAATTCGTATTCGTTCAAGGCTTGCAGCGGAATCTGGCCGCTGGCGGCGAGGATGCCGAGCGCGATCGGCAGATCGAAGCGGCCGCCGTCCTTGGGCAGATCCGCAGGCGCGAGATTGACGGTGATGACGCGGGTGGGGAAGTCGTACTGCGCGCACTGGATCGCGGCGCGGACGCGGTCCTTGGCCTCGCGGACAGCGGCTTCGGGCAGGCCGACGATCGACATGCGCGGCAAGCCGCCGGCGAGGAACACTTCGACTTTCACGGCGGGCGCACGCACGCCGGTGCGTGCACGGGTGTGCACGAGCGCAAGGGTCATGGTGGCGGCCCTCAGGCTTGGGGCGGCGGGGTGTTGCGGGTGTTGTCGCGTTCGGCGAGCTGGGCTTCCAATTGCTCGACGAGGCTGCGGAGGCTGTCCAGCTGTTCGCGGGTGCGGGTGAGCACTGCGCGCTGCACGTCGAATTCTTCGCGGGTGACCAGATCGAGCCTGGCCAGGCCGGCCTGCAGCGCGGCCTTGAAGTTGTCCTGCATCTCGTCGCGGCCCTCGCGCAGGGCTGAGGGCACCAGACCGCTGAGGCGGCGGGCGAGTTCGTCGATCTGGCTGAGGTCGATCATGGGCATGTCCTGTGGATTGTAGCGCGGGCCCCAGCATCCCGCGCCTGCCGAACCGGCACCATCGGGCGAAGCCGCATGCCGGGGTCGGGAAATACCGACCCCGTCGCCCACCCTCGCGTTATGCTCGACACCATTCCCAAGCAGCGCCCCGGAGCCCCGACATGAAGATGGTCATGGCCATCATCAAGCCGTTCAAACTCGACGACGTGCGCGAGGCGCTGGCCGAGGCGGGCGTCGCCGGCATCACCGCCACCGAGGTCAAGGGCTTCGGCCGTCAGAAAGGCCACACCGAGCTGTATCGCGGCGCCGAGTACGTGGTCGACTTCCTGCCCAAGATCAAACTCGAAGTGGCGGTGGTCGACGATCAGGTCGACACCGTGGTCGAGGCGATCATGAAAGCGGCGGGCACCGGCAAGATCGGCGACGGCAAGATCTTCGTCTGGGATCTGGAAAAAGTGGTGCGCATCCGCACCGGCGAGATGGATGGGGATGCGTTGTAGCCGAAGATCGTGATTCCGATTCGCCGATCTCTTGACAGCAATCGATCATCGTTCGTCTTGCGGTTCGACAGTAACGGTCGAACCGTTGCCGTCCGTCATGTGCAATCGGTAAACCGCATTGCGCCTGCCCGGATCCGCGCCAGTGCCGGCGATCGCCAGACCGCAGAACCATAGGGACTGGAACAGACGCGATGATCGTCGTGCGCAACGCGCGTTTCGGCATCGTGTCCCCACGGTGTCCGCGTGGCGGCGGCATATACAGGCGCCAGTTCATCGGCGCCCGCCTCGACCGCATGTTGCAGCGCGAGTACGAATTCCGCGGGCTCGGGATAGAACGGCGACAGACTGCAGGCGCGCGTGCCGTCGTCGCCGGCCCAGGCCACCGCATCGCGCAGCATCGCGGTGGATGCGCGCACGCCGGGAATCTCGTGCAGATCGAGCGCTGCGAATGCGGCCAGCGCGTTCGCGATCGCGGTGCAGTCGATCAGGTCGAGCGCGATGCCGCGCCGATGCCAGGTCGAGAACACCCCGGTCTGCAGCCACGGCGGGCGCAGCAGAGGCAGCTGTGCAATGCGGTGCCGGCCGATCGACAGGCAAACGATGCGACGCGCCTCTTCCCGCGACAATCGTCCGGCGGCGTGGAGCTCCAGGGTCATGATTGCAGTGTCGTCGGCGTCGTCGGGCAATCGCGGCGCCCATTCCGGGCGCGCACAGGGTGCCCAGAAGCCATAGCCCGCGCCCGGCGACCGGCAGCGCTCCAATGCATCGAGCATGGCGGTGGGAATGCCGGCGCCCTTTCTGCGCAAAGCGCGCACCCCCAGCGCGGTCACGAAGCCGTTGCGGTCGGGGCGGCGCTGTCCAGCGGCTTCCATGCAACTGTCGATGAAGCCCGTCAGCACCAGGTCATCGGGGTCGGCGACAGCGTGGACGCTGGCGTCGTGCGCGCGGATGTGCGCACCCGGGTTCGTATTCAACTCGGACGCAGGCCGCATTGCACCCAACTCGCGCCATGCGCGTCGATGCCGGCACCGATCATGCCGTGTCGCCAGTGACCGTCGGAGGCACCGGCCGCCAACGCCGCGTAGACCTGTGCGGGCGTGCCCTGCGATTGATTGCGAAGCCAGGCCGAGACCGCGGCGTCATCGCGAAAAATCGCCTTGGCGAAGGTGAACCAGGTCAATGCGAGCGGCGTATCGTCGGACGCGAGCGTCAGACTGATCCCCGATGGTCGCGGCAGCTCGTGTCCACCGGTCAGCGTCGTCGCCAGTGCGGTCAGTGCCGTGCCATCGCCGCAGACGCGCTTGGCCATCGCATCGATGCACTGCAGATCCAGCTCAGGGCCGCGTGCGTAGTATTCGCGGCTTCCATCGGCATTCAGCCCGATCATTCGCCAGATCAGCATCTCAGATCGCAGCAGCGGGTGCGCATCGCGTCCGGGCAACGTCGCTCCCGACGGCACTTCGACGTAGAGTTTGGTCGACAATGGTTTATGCGCATTCGCAGGGCTGTGACGTGCGCCGATCCATGCGCCGTATTTCAGCTTTTTCGATCGCTGCATGCTCAACCACGGCTGCAGATCGAGCGGCCAGTCGAGCCATGCTGCGGCGAGCGCCAGCCGCTCCGCATCCGCCGTTTCCGGCGCCGCGACTTCGGCCGTCCAGCGTACTGCGGCCTCGCGCGACGACCAGGCGAACTCCACAGGCATTCCGGTATTGGTCAAGCGGCTGAAACGCCATGCCGCTTCCGGCCACTGCGACGCGGTCAACGGAGCGAGCACGCGTTCCAGCCATGCGGCCGCTTCGTCGGTCGCGTCTGGAGCGATGGTGCGCAAACGCGACAGCGTATCCAACACCGCAGCCGGCGCATGCAACGGCTGCGGTGCGGTTGGCTCGGTTTGCATGGCGATCCCTGCCTTTATTGCACTTATGTTCATTGCACGGGCTGCAGTTCTTCATCGGTCACCACCCACGGCCGCCGGTCGAAGCTGCCGTTGGGGCCGACGAAGCTGAAGCGGCAGCGGAAGGTCCTCTGCTGTCTGTCGCGCAATGCGATTCTCAATTTCACCGGTTCGGTCGCGGTCCCGGCGATCTCCAATCGCTCGTTGCGTTCGTACGCGTTGGCCGGATCGCGATACTCGATATCGATGAAGACCCGGGTGACATTGGCCGGATCGAACAGCGGAATGAATTCCAGATCCAATGCATCCTGGAACAGGTCGTGCACGATGATCTGCGGAATGTCTACTTCGAACGGATCGGTACGCTCGCTGGTGCCGTCCTTGAGCCGTTGCACCAGCTGATAGGTCACGCCGCGATTCGCGGGGGCAGGTCTGGCGCCGCGCAGACGCCAGGTCAGCGGACCGCTGTCGCGGGTGAGCAGCAGGGCCGCGCGCGGTTCGGGTTGGCTGTAACCGCGTGCCTGCAGGCGCACTTCGATCGTATCGACGATTTCCCAGTCGATATCGCCCGGGGTCGCGGTGATTTCGCGGAACTCGATATGTTCATAGGGATTCACGAACAAGGTGCGGTCGACCGTCGATTCGGCGGGAATCTCGTAGGAACTGCGATCGGCGGCCCACGTCGACTGCGGGTCGAAATGGTACTGATAGCTCGCGTCGTAATCGATGTCGCGGGTCGAATTCATGAACACCTTGAACGTCTTCGGCGCGGTGTCGCCCGGGACGAACACGAAGTCGGCGTGCTTGTGGTCCTGCGGCTTCGCCGGGTCGCCGTAATCCAGCGCGACCTGCGCCGACAGCAGACCGATCGGCTCGAACGCGATCGGAATGCTGGCTTCGACTTTGAACTCACGGAAGAACGGATCGTCCAGATCGATTTCCTTGAAGTACTTCGCCTTGTTGCGCAGATCGCCCAGCATCAATCCGAAGAAGCCCTGCGGCGCGTAGGTACGACGCGTGGCTTCGGCGCGGTTGTAGCGCAGCGTGAGTTTCTTGCGCTCTTCCTGGTGGACGAACTTCAATTTCAGCGAAGCGACGACCGGAGAACCGCCGGCACTCGGCGCTGCCGGTCTCGGCTGCGGCTGCGGTTGAGGTTGAGGTTGCGGTTGTGGCTGAGGTTGAGGCTGCGGCTGCGGCGGGATCACGATCGACGCCGGACGGCGCAGGGTGCCTCGCCAGCGCGAGGGCGCGGTGCCGACACGTTGACCAATGATATGCGCCACGCGATTGTCGGGGTCGCCGCCCATCGCCGAATGCGAACCCGGGCGGCTGGATGCGGGTGCGTCGCCGTGCGCGATACCGCCGCTGACCGTGCCGCCTGCGCGCTTTACGATCGCCAGCGCCACGTCTCTGCGCCGTGAGGACAGGGGCAGGTTGTGTGCATTGCGATTGGATTCACTGGCACCGCTGACGTGTTCGTGACTGGCATAGGCTTCGACCCGCACGTTGCGCGGTGCCGGCAGGCTCTGGATCCATGCGCGCAGGCGGTCGGCGCCGCGTTCGGGGCCGGTCCAGTTGCCGTCGCCTTCGATCCGCAGCGTGCCGGAGGCATCGCGGAACCGTGGATCGGTGGTGGTATTTTCGACGTAGGCACGGTATTCGGCCGACGGCGGCTGGACTCGCCATCCGGCCGCTGCGGGTTTGTCGAAATCGAAGAACAGGCCGAAGGTCTGCTCTTCGGTCTGCGCCGGCCATTCCACTTCGATGCTCTTCTGCGCCGCCGGATTGACGGTGAGCGTGATCCGCCCGGCCGAATCCGGCGTCACCGGCTGACCATCCACGCGCACCGTCGCGCCTGCGCCGGTGATGGTCACCGTTTCCGCCAGGCCGGACGCCGCCGGCACATGCGTCACCGACAGCCCCGACGGCAACGGCGTGGGCTGCTGCTGTTCCACGGTCAACGCGGCGGGCTGGACCTGTTCGGTGCCCGGTCCGGCCGGTGTAGTGGTTGTCGGCGTGGTCGTGGTCGTGGTGGTGCCGCTGGGATTGGTGCCGCCGCGGGTGGCATCGCGTAGCAGATCGCGCCCGGTCGCGATCACTTCGCTGAGCGGATCCGCCGCCGCCGCATCGGCCGCGGTCTGACCCGGGGTCAGCGTCGGTTCGAACCACTTCGAGAGCAGATCCTCCTTGAAGAAATCCAGCGCCCATTTTTCCTGCTCGCGTTCATCGGCTTCGTCGGTGAAGGTCAATACCTTGATCACGATCGCGCCGGTCTGCACCAGCGATTCGAATGCGGCCTCGATGCCGCCGCGCAGGAACATGTACTGCGCTTCGAGACTGGCGCTGAAATGATTGAAGATGCGCTCGAAGTCCGCGGTGATCTCGACGTCGATCGCCGGACGCATCGCCAGGTATTTCATGTTGTAGATGACGCCGATTGGCGCCATTCCTTCGCTCATCGCCTGTTCGAGGATGGTCGCGCCTTCCTGCGACAGGCTCAGACTGAATGCGGCCCCGTTCTCGCTGTCCATCGACGGGATCGTCGCGCCGAGGATCTTCTCGACCGCGTTGAACGCACCTTCCGGCGCGGGCGTCGCGGTGGTGCCGCCAGCGCCTTGTACATTCAGGGCGATGCACTGCACCGTGCCTTCTTCGAACGGCGCCGCAGCCAGACGCACCGGCGGGGTCACGCCCGGCTCGGCGTTCAAACGGCCGATGATGCGCGATTCCAGCTGCCGGGTCAGTTTCAGCGTCGCCTTGAACATGACGAAGCCGCCGCCCTTCCTGGCGACATCGACGGTGGCCGCCTTGTACTTGAGGAAGGTGAATTCGGCGAGATCCTCATTGTCGCTGCGCCGTGCCAGCGAGACCGGCCCGGGCAGATACCAGAATTGATTCGGATCGGCGTGATCGCGGAAGACGGTGAGGCCGTCGATCGTCAGTGGTTTTTCCAGACTCAGCATGTCGTGTTCCTTGCGCGCCGACGGCGCATTGCGGTGCTGCTTGCAGTGGTGTCATCCGCCTTGTCATCCGGATTGTCATCCGGATCAAGTCAGGCGGCGGGTCTGTTCTCGAAACCATTCCCGATCGCCCGGCTGCTATTGCCGGATTCGACGGGAATGATGATTCAACGGGAATCGTTCCAACCGGTGAGGAATTCCGCCTGCATGCGATTGGCCTGGCCGCGCAGCTGCGGTGTCTGCGATTCGCCGGGAAAGTGACTGGTCATCAAGGCGCCCACGCGTCGCGCGAGATCGTCGATCAGGTCGTGGTGATCGATGCTGAAATTGCTTGAATTGACCAGATCGAGGAAAGACTTGGTCAGGAAGCCATGTCCGATGGCTTCGTGCTCCTGCGAGGTCTGGGCGGCGCTACTGGCGGCGATCAGGGTCGACTTCGACTGCTGCACCAGACGCCGGGTGGTGTCCTCTTCCACGACTACACCGGTATTGCGCGCGGTGGCGTTGCGGATGTTGCCGGTCAGCACCGAGCGGTTGGCCGGCGGCAGACAGATGCCGCAGGGAAACAGCGTGCGGCATTGCGCCAATTGACGCACCAGGTCCGCGGAGAACTGCGGCGAGCGCGAGCGGCGGGCGCGTTCGCTTTCGTCGTGCATGCCGCCGGAATGACAGCTGTCGAGGATCAGGGTGAAGTTCACCACCGATTGTTCCAGCGAATCGGCGAGCGAGAAGATCTCGTGATCGCTGATGTGCTGCCCGGAGTACGGGATGATGGTTTCGAACATCTGGGTGGGATCGCTGGGGTTCGCGGTGCGGGCGCCGTGCCCGGCATAGTAGAAACACACCACGTCGCCCGGCTGCGACTGGGTCAGGCAGTAGCGCAGACATTGGCGGATGCGCGACGATGTCGCCGCACTGTCGGCGAGATAGAACAGGTCCTGCGGGTCGAAGCTGAAGGCGTCGCGCAGCATGTGATAGATCGACGCCGCATCCGGAACGCAGTAGCGAAGACTGTTATAGCCCTGCACGGAGTAGTCGTTGACGCCGACGATGACGGCACGTTTTGTCATGGCAATGCTCCAGGAAATAGGTTGGCGGCGGACACGGGCGGGGGTGCGATCGCGACGCGCCGGTCACGCGAGAATGCTGATGATGTCGTCTTCGGTTTCGACCGCCGGTTGGCGCTCGGTACGGCCGTCAGACCTGACCAGCGTCAACTGATAGCGATAGCGTTTGAGCTTCGGATCCGGCGTGGAAAAACGCACCGTCGCTTCGGTGGTCTCCGCGGTCAGTCGCACGCGTTGCTGACGCAGGTACTGATGGGCGGCATCTTCGTAGTGCACGTCGAGCATCGCCGCGCGCAGCGCACCGAAATCCAGCGTCGGGAAAATGGTGATATCGACCGCGCCGGGGAACGGGTCGTCGATCACGATCGACGTCGCCCTGGTCGTCATCGGCGGGTTGGCGCGCACGCTGCCGTCCTTCAGATGATGCTTGACCGTGTAGGTATAGCGACGCGGCGAAGACAGCGATACGCGCAGCTTCCAATCCGCCGCGGCCGGCGCATCGGGATCGATGCGCACGGTCTTCTCGCGTGTCCAGCCCGCCGGGTCCTGATAGCTGAGTTCGACCTCGATGAAGTCGACCACGCCCGGATCGATCCGGCCCGGCTCGATCCGCAGCGACATGAAGCCGATCGCATCCATCGGGTTGAGGATCAGGGTGCGATCGTCGGTGGCGGCGACGCGCGGTTGATCGTAGGAGAACCTGTCGCCGTCCCAGCCGCTCGCCGGATCGAAATGGAACTGCGCCTGATAGCTGTAGGTCCGGTCCTTGCGCAGATTCACCGCGAAGTCGACGGTCTTCGGCCCGCGGTCTTCGGCGGCGAACACGAAATCCTGGCGCCGGTGATTGGCGGGGTCGTTGATCGGGCCGTAATCGAGCTGCAGATGCGCTTCCTTCAGGCCGATGCTCTCGTAGTCGAACGGCGTCTTCGCCTCGATCTTGAAGGTACGGAAGAACGGATCGTCGAGATCGATCTCGACGAAATACGGCGCCCGGTTCAGATCGCGCGCGAGCAGGCCGATGAATCCCTGCGGCGCATAAGTGCGCTGCTGCGCTTCGGAACGGTTGTATTCGAACGTCGCGGTGCGGCGCTCTTCCTGGCGGATCATTTTCAACCGGAACGACGCGACCGTGTCGTCCGCATGAGCGTTGCCGGCAACGGGCGGATCCGCGGCCGCTCGCGCGGCGGCACCATCGCGATCGCGACTGGCGGCGACGCCGACCGTGCCGCTCGCCGGCGCCGGCGCTGCGACCGCCGGCTGGCCCGAACCTTCGGTCGGGCTCGCGCCGGGCGTTCCGGTGGTCGGGCTGGCCGGGATGCCGGTTTCGGCATCGCCATTGCCGGTGCCGGCGGTCGGGCTCGGGCCGTGATCCGCTGGTTCGGCTGCAGTAGGCGTATCGGCGGGGCGCGGCGGCGCGGGCGGTTGCGGCGGTCGCAACTGCACACCGAGCGCGCGGACCTGATCGAGCGATGCCGCGCTGGCCGCAGTGGCCAACAGCGTGCCCGGCGTCATCGCCGGCGTGAACCACGTGTTCAATACCTGCGCCTTGAAGAAATCCAACGCGTCCTTGATCCGGGTTTCGTTCTCGGCGGTGCCGGTCATGTCCGCGACCTCGATCTTGATCGCGCCGTTGCGGACCAGACTTTCAAAGCCGACGTCGATGCCTGCGCGGGTGAATCCGCGCTGACCGTCGGCCGAGGTGCTGAAATGGGTGAAGATCTGGGTGAAATTCGCGGTGATCTTGACATTGAATGCCGGACGCAAACCGGTGTATTTGAGATCGTAGATCACCCCGATCGGGGTCGTGCCGTCCTTGAACGCTTTCTCCAGGATGGTCGCGCCTTCCGCAGACAGTTCAAGGCTGAACACTGCGTTGTTCTCACCCGCCAGCGAGGGCTTGGCGGCGCCCAGAATCGTCTCCACCGCGCTGAACGAACCTTCCGGCGCTGCGGCGGCGCGCGTGCCGCCCGCGCCCTGCAGATTCAGCGCGACGCAGGACACGCTGCCATCGTCGAACGGCACTGGCGCGAGTTTCGGCCGGCCGCGGCTGATCGATGCAAGGCGCTCCAGAACGCGGCGTTCCAGATCGGAGTCCAGGCGCAGATTCACTTCGATCATCAGATAACCGCCGCCGCGTTTCGTGGCGCCGGGCACGGTCTTGTACTTGAGATACGTGAACTTCGAGCGCTGATCGGCTTCGCGTCGCGCCAGCGCGACCGGCCCGGGCAGATACCAGAATTGCGAGTTGTCGGCATGATCGCGGAACACGGTCACGCCTTCGATGGTCATGGTGCGGGCATCGAGCTGCAGCATGGAGATTTCCCCTTAACCTGGAATTTTCACGGTCAGATCGGTCGCCGCGGTCGCGGTCCAGTTGACGGTCTTGGTCAGTCCGTTCTCGAACAGGAACACTGCCCGGTACTCGTAGCGCATCCGGCTGGCATCGATATAGTCGTATTCGAATTCCCCCGCGCTCTTGCCGTTCTCGAACACGAACTGGTCTTCCGCGCTGATGCCGGCGGCGAAATCCTCGAAGCGCAGATCGATGGTCGCCTTACGCAACTTGCGCCGCTCGAAATCCGCCGGGGAACGCACGGTGACGATGCGATGGCCCTTGGTTTCGGTCTTGATCGCGATCCGGTTCGAATTGGTCATCGACTCGGGCTGCTCGATGAAACGGCCGTCCTTGTACTGCAGGCTGATCCGGTAGAACACCGATTTCATCGCCGGATTGCGCAGATCGGCGGAGAAGGTCTGCGAAGACGCGCCTTCGGTGAAACTCATCGACTGCTCGACGAGCACATCGTTGGCCGGGTCCTCGTAGCGGAAATCCACGAACGCTTCCTTGACCTGGCTCCAGTCCACGCTGGGCACCACCTGGACGATGCGCCGGGTCGGGAACGGATTGCGCACCGTGACCTGGGTGTCGTCGCTCGATTTCCAGGCATGCTCGATGTCGCGATTGTCGACCGCGCGGAACACTTTCCTGACTTCGTACGCGGTTTTCTCCGGATCGAGTACGAACATCTTCCAGTTCGCCGCCGGCGCTTCCTTGGTCAGGCGCACCATGTCGCGCTGCGCGATCTTTTTTGCCTCGTCGATATAGCGCAGATGCACCTCGACCGAAGTGTAGCGATCCCACGGAAAATTCTCGGCCAGCACCGGGATCGTCGTCAGCGCGTAAAGATCGCGCGGCGCGATTTCGATATTGTCGATATCGTAGGTCTTCGCGGTGGATTTGAGCTTCGCCGGCCGCTCGGTCGTATCCACCGACTTGAAGGTGATTTCGTAGTCGACTTCGACGTCGCGCTTCATGCTGCCATTCTCGATCCGGCTGAGCCACTCGAAATTGGCTTCCAGTGCGGCCGGGGTCAGCAGCGCGTTCTGCGGCTTGTCGCCGTAGCGGGCGCGGACATTGATGCTGGCGATATCGTCGGCGGGCAGATCGTTGCGGGTCACGACCTTGACCTTGCGCTTCTTGAACCAGTCGTTGTCCAGGCTGACATGCTTGACGAAGCGGTCGATCGGCATGTTGCCGTCGCGGATGGTTTTGAACAGCGCCGCGAGATGGCCCTGCGGATGGATCGACTTTTTCACCGCGACGCGCTCGGAGAAATTGACGTTCAACTGCTTCTTGTCCATGCGCGTGTAGTCCATGCGCTTGTAACTGAAGCTGGGCATCAGGCCCGCTGCCGGCCCGCCGGCCGCCGCGGCCGACTGCTGCGCGGCGAATTTGCCGACCGCATCCATCGCGCGCTCCCAGTCCGGCTTTTTCTCGGGCGTCCACGGCGGCAGACTGACGTTGAAGAACGCCTCGGTGATCATGTTCCGCACCTGCGCCAGAGCGGCGTCGCGGCGGTCGATGATGCCCTTGGTCTCGTCGCTCTCGGCGACGAAGGTGTCCGATTCCAGCACGATCGCACGGCTGTCGACCAGTTCATCCACGGCCTTGCCGAGTTCGGTGGACACGAACATGAAGCCGGCCGAGAACGATTCGTCCATGTGCTTCTGTACCCGGTCCCAATCGACTTTCAGATTGATCTTGTAAGCCGGGCGCAGGCCGAGGAAGTCCAGCGAATAGATCACCGCCACCGGCAGGATTTCGCCGTCCAGACACTGTTCCATCACCGTGAAGCCGTCCTGATCGAGCTTGACCGAGAACGCCGCCTGATTGCTGCCGTACAACGCCGGCTTGGCGTTGTGGTCGATCTTCAGCACGAAGTTCTGGCCGCCGGTGGTGGTCGCGGCGGTGGTATCGCCGCTGGCCTTGCCCAGCATCATCAGCCGCACGTTGCCGTCTTCCAGCGGAATCGGCGCGATCCTCGGCGCGTTGCGCAGGTTCTCGCTGTTGGCGATCTCGCGCGCCAGATCGTCGATCTGTTGCTGGCTGATGCCCAGATTGCAATCGAAGTTGAGGAATCCGCCGGTGCCGGCGTCGCCGCGGAACCCGATCAGCAGGAACTGCGGCACATCCAGACCCAGGGCGCTGTCGCGCATCGTGCTCAGATGCGGTGAGGCCGGCATGTAGTACCACTGCTCGGGATCGGCATGGTCGGGGAACACCGAGATGCCATTGATCTCGCGGGAACGGCTGTCGAGTAGCAGCATGAGCGATCTCCTGTCAGGCCGGGATTTCGAGGAACAGGGAGAGATCGCTCTGCCTGGTGGGACCGACGACGACCTTGCGTCCGCCGTCGATCAAGAAGTAGGTGATCGTCGCTTCGTATTCGGTCTTGTTCTCGTCCTTGAGCGCGAGCTTCCAGGTCTTCTCGGCATCGCCGGACTTGAAGCGCAGCTCGCTCCGCTGCTTGACGCTGTTCGCGCCGTCTTCGTACTTGAGCGTGACGTTGACCAGCTTGACCTTGTCCCAATCCAGAAGATCCGGGACCACGCTGACTTCGAGAAAAGCCACGGTGCCGCTGCCGACCGTGATCGTCGAGCGTTTCGCCACGGTCTCCGGCATCTCTTTCATGGTGCCGTTCTTGAACATGATCGTGGCGGTATAGCTGACCACTCCGACCGCATCGTCGATGACCGGGAACGACCAGTCGTCGGCAGTGTTGTCCTTGGACAGGTTCTTGGTGACGCGCTGGCGATAGTTGTTGGCGGCATCGACATAGACGCCCTCGATGGTGATCGTTGCGATCTCGTTCTCGAGGTCGCCGACCGCGCGGAAACTGACGGTCTTGATCGCGCTGAACGGGTCGTCGATGTACAGATCCTTCGCATCCTGCTGGCGCACGGGCCCCTTGATCTCGCGGCCGTCGGCGAGCTGGTAGACGATCTGGTATTCGAACGGGCCGGTTCTGGGCTTCTGGATGATTTCGCGGATCTTGAAGGTGTTCGAGTCCTTGGTCATGTTGAACTTGGCTTCGAACGGGCGCGCGCCGCCGGCATAGCGCACGGTGATCTGGGCGCGATCGACCTGGCCGAAGTTGATGTCGCCGGGGGCGACATCGACCGCCAGTACGCCAAGATCGTCGACGTTGATGGTCAGGTTGGTGTCGTCGGTTTCGAATTCTTCCGACTTGAGCACGAAACTGCTGCCCTTGTAATTGACGGCGTAGGAATATTTGAACTTGCGGATGCCCTTGTCGACGAAGGCTTCGAACTTGGCGACATCGTCGGGCTTTGAGAACGTGAATTCTCTGGTCTTCGCGTTGGGGCCGTGCGGATAGCTGATCTTGACCTCGACGCTGTCGATCGGCAGATTGGCGAAATCCGCGTTCACCCGCATGTTCACCTGCAGGGTCTTCAGGAATTCGTCGACGCTGATCTTGCTGTAGTAGTCCTCCCACACCAGAGGTTTGTTGTCGGCACCCTTCAGCGAGGTGATGGTCGGCAGCATGCCCCCTGGATTCCTGCTGACGATGACCGTCTTGGCTTCGCTCCAGCCGACCTGGACGTTGGATATCTGTGTTTTGTTCACGGTGCGCTTGATATCTTCGATATCCTGACCTTCACGCAGCTCCTTGGTGTTGGGATCAACCTCGGCGATCTCCTTCAGCAAGTTGCGTTGGACTCCTGCTTCGAGCTGCTTGTTGATGGTCGCGCGGATGTCGGCTTCGAGCTTCATGTTTTGCTCTGCGCTGAGGTTCGGCGCCTGCACGAACTCGAAATGAATCTTGGTGACATCGTTCTTGTACCGGCTGGAGTTGACCACTTCGGTATAGCTGTCTTCGCTCCAGAAATTGTCTTCTGTGTTGATGTCCTGGAAGAAACTGTAGAACTCGGATGCGTTCCAGACACCGGATGCCTTCATTTCCGGCAGGCGGACATAATGATTGAGCTTGTAGACCACCTGCACGCCCGATGCCGAGCCTTTGCTCAGCGTTTCCTTGAAGACGGCGGTGCCGAGTTCGGAGAGTTCAATCATGAACGAAGCGACATTTCTGCTGTAGAGGGATGGTTTGCCGGCTCCACGGATCTTTTCGACCAGGACACCGCCTTCGGTGAGCAGCAGCTCGACGGTGCCATCGATCCAGCTCACCGTTTCAAGCAATACTTTTGGTGGCTGTTGGCCGCGGGCCTTGTACTTGTCATCCACTTCTTTCTGCAGATCGGCGGCGATCTTCGCCTGCACGTCCTGCGGCACGACCAGTTCGGTGTCGAAAGCGATGAAGCCGCCGAATTTCTTGCCGCCGTCCTCGCGCAGCTGGCCGTATTCGACGAAACGCATCGCCAGGCTGCCGTTCGCCATTTTCGCGAAACTGGGCGTTTCAGGAATAACGTAGAACCTGTGGTCGCTCGGATGGTCGCCATTGACCTGATGTCCATGCATTTGGCGGACATTGTCGAATTGCAGCATGATTGCGCTCCTTTCGGTGATTGTCTGAAGTGCTGCATGGTTCGCTTTCGTATCGATCGCGAACCTGCGGCGTTTGTAGCGGCGTAATGTCTTGGCAAGAATGAAAACGCGTGCATCGTCCGAATACGGACACGTGTCGGAGATATATTTGACCTTGGGCATCGAGGGCGCACGCGCAAGCGTCCACGACGTATTCGTGCCGTCAAGGCGACCACAGTCTTGCCTTTTCGAGTTTGCAGACGTTGCCGGATGTCCTCCCGTCTTGCGTTATCCGCGAGGCAATCCCCAGTGCGCGGCATCGGCGAAGGCGACCTGGTCCTGCATCTCGGGCGGATTGCGCTCGCTGCGCATACGCACGCTTTCGGCCGCGCAGGCGCCCGCAAGCGCAGTGTCCTGCCCGGACTGCAGCGACACGGCGATGCTCGCGCTCGTGTGGCGGCTGGCGTTGCTCTCGCTGCGCGCCGCATAGCCGCCGGTCAAACCGTAACGGACCGCGAACCAGCCGGTTTCTCCGGCCAACGCCTTGCGCACCTTCTCGGCCTGTTGCGCATCGAGCATCAGACTGAAGGCCGCGTGATACGGCGGAGCGCCGGAGGATTGCGCGGTGGCGACGGTCGTGAACGCGCCGCTGCCATCGCCGAGTTGCAACGCAGCTTCGTTCGCTTCGCTTCGAGACGCTCTCAGGACGATCTGCGCTGCAGGACACTGCTCGGAAGCTGCGAGTTCGCTGCGGACCGTCTCCAGGGTATTCGCGTCCACGCCCCACATTGTCGTCAGCGCCAGCATGGTGATGCTGCCTGCCGCGATCATCGTGAATTGCGCACCACCGTCCGCAGTCCGTGCGATACCGGGCCGTATCGGGTGGTACTCCCAGGTGCGCGGTTGGCCGGCGACCGGCGACAGCTGCACATCGTGCAAGATCTGATCCATGGTTCTATTTCCTGCGTTAGGGCAACGCTGAATACGTCAGCGTTGCTGCGGCACAGCCAGTAGCCCGGGTAAGGCCAAAGGCCGCACCCGGGGCTTTCGATCTTGAACCGTAGCGAATACATGGCTGCTTGCGTTCTCCCGGGTGCGTGCTGCGCACTTACCCGGGCTACGGGTTCCATGCCTTGATGATGTTGTGCATTCATGGACTCTCATTAGGGCGCTTCGCTGCTGCGAAGCTTCAATGCATCGGCCGGATCCCGCACCTCCGACCATATGTCCCGACCGAGCCATCGCCAGCGATAGCCCGAGCGGAACGGCGATAACGCGACCCACGACCAGGCTGTGGCGGCGACCAGCGGGGTCAGACGCACGGATTGCAGACGCTCGGGCTCTTCCTCGCGCCCTTCGGCGACCAATTCGATCAGCGCTTGCGGTTTGTCGTCGTCGAATACGCATTCGATGGCGAGATCGCGACGGCCGCTGCCTTCGAAACTGAAGGCATCCAGACGCAGATTCGACGCCGGAACCGGCGCCATCGTGCATTCGGCGTCGCCGGCCAGGGCGAGCGCGATCGCGTGGATCTGCGCATCGACCACATCGAGCGGAATCGCGAGTGCGATGTCGGGCGCTGCAGTGTCGATCATGCCGCGGATCGACCAGGGCCGATCGCCACGGCGTCCGGAGCATTCGATCTTGATGCGCGCTTCGCGCAGGAATGCGGGTTCCGCCTCGACGGTTACGAAGCGCACACCGAAGTCGTCGGGCCCGATCAGCAGGTGCTCGCGGTCCGATTCGTGCTGCGGGCCCTCGATCAGTTCGCCGCGTCCGCCGACGAGTACGAACAACGAGGTTTTCCATCGGTACTTGAGCGGCTCGGCCGGCGACAGCCGCAGGTCGGCGAACGCGGGTTCGCGGGTGCTGTCGAGTCTGACCGTCGCTTTCGCGGTGAAGGCGCGCGCCGGCGGCTGCGGCGGCGCGCTCAGCTCGACCTGCGCGCGCAGTACGCCGATCCGGCGCGTCGGCAGGTTCTGGGTGACGGCGATGGCATGCCACCCGCTTTGCAGCGCGCGAACATCATGCCGGCGGATCGCGGTTTCTTCCCATTGCGCTGCAGGCAATTCGCGCAGCGGCCCCAGCGGATCGGCGACGAGCCCAAGCATCCGCGGAGCCAACACCGGCTCCGACAAATCCCATGAAATCGTGCCTGCGGGCATCAGTGCGGGATCGAACACGATCCGCACGCCCGCGCTGTCTGTGCCGAGATCCGGCTGTGGCGACGCGAATCGTGCGCAGCAGCGGTCGATCAGCGCGTCGGCCGCCTGCGTGCGCTGCGCCTGCGACAGTGCGAACAGGCCGTCGAAGCCGAAGGTCTGTGGCGCCGCAGCCAGCTGCGTGCGCAAAGTATCCAGCGCGATCGCGGTTCCGCCCTGCGCCGCCGCGCGCACGGCGCCCAGCAGCGACGACGGATCGAATGCGACCTTCAGCGGCATCCGCTCGGCGACGCCGCGCACGCTGATCCAGGCATCGGCGCCGATCGTCATCAGGCCGCGCTGCAGCGCAGCCACGAACAGATCGGTGGCCGTGCTGTCCATGCGCAGGGTCATTCCCAGCGACCCGATGTTCAGCGCATCCAGCGGCTGCAGCGCATGCAGCGCGTCCGGCAGGTCGAGCGCATTCGCCGAGGTCAGGCGCAGCCACCCGCGCTGCACCGCGAGCGGCTCCACTTGCGTGCGTTCGGCGCTCTCAAGCAGTCCGCTGCGGACCGGATCGAGATCGAATTCCGCAGCGAAGGCGATCGACAGCAGCGAGAACCGCTCCAGCCCGGCGTCGCCGCGATCCTGTTGATAGACATCCAGCCGCAACGGCGGCTCGCGGTCGCGCGCGAACGCGCTGAGCCGCACCGGTGCGATCCGGAAGTGTCCCGGCTGTTCAAACACGGCGAGCGCCTGCCGGCCCGCGACGTGCGTGGGCGCGTGCCAATCGGGACGGCCAGCAAACATGTCAAGGGCTCGGGACGAACAGCATCGCGAGATCGGTTTCCCGCCAGGCGGGATCGACCGCCTGCCGGCCGGATTTGTAGATGATCGTCTGCCGGTACTTGTACATGCCCTCGGTGTCCTTCCTGAGCAGGATATCCATCAACGGCACCGGTACTTCGATCGTCTTTTCCAATTGGGTCGCGCTCATGCGGACGCTCTTGTTGCCGCGGAATTCGATCATGATCATGCGGATGGCGTTCGCCGGCTCCTGTGCGCTTTCCAGCACGTCGGCATCGGTCACCACGGTGATTTCGCGCGAGGTCTCCTGCGCGACGCTGTTGTCGAACGTCTGTTTGAACAGCGATTCGGAATCGGGAATGCTGCTGATCGCGGAGGTGTCGAAGATCGCGTCGCTGGGGCCTGCCACGCCATCCGGCCAGGGCGCGACCGGCACCACCCGGAATGCGATTTCGCCATCCGGCTCGATTTCGACCGGTTGACTCAGATCGATGTCTTCGAGTCTTGCCTCGGCCAGGATGCCGCCGCGGCTGATCCACACCGGCAAGGCCGATATCCTCAGCTTGCCGCCGGTGTCGTTGCGCAGCGTCGCCGATACCGCGCCGGTGGCGGCGTCGGTGGCTTCGTTGTAGTGGAAGATTTCGCCTTCCAGCTTGTGGAAATTCAGCTTCACCGGAATTTGCACATCGCCGCCGAGGCCGGTCGAGACCAGCACTTTGCCCTGCAGCAAGCTGGGTGCCTGACTCGCCATCAAGGCCGCGAATACATCCTGGAAATCATCGAAGGCGAAGCGGTCGCTGAGCTGGAAACCGTTCGAAAGATCGATATCGACATCGACCTGGGTCATTTCCATGCGGCCGCCGCGCGGCAGTCCCAGGCGCAGGCTGGCTTTGGCGAGCAGCGGTTCCAGACTGACCTCGGCGGGCGCGGCCGCTCCGGTGGTCGGCAGCTTTTTCTTCAATTCCAGACGTGCGGCGAGCAGGCGCTTGCCGTCGGTGACCGGGCGCACGTCGGCGGCCAGTTCGACCTCGACCTCGCCCGCGTCGTTACCTTGATCGACCACGAACGCCAATGCCGGCGTGTGCGGCGAGGACGTCGTTCGCGCCAGACGAAACTCGTCGGGCAGATAG
>JANLSB010000823.1:0-4909 GCA_031362125.1 Lysobacterales bacterium
CCACGTCTCATGTATGAAGAAGCCTGCAAGCGTCGCGAGCACGCCGGCGGCGACCAGCAGTCGTGGCCATGGCGCAGGCGTGGCGGAAGGCGAAACGACGGACATGCGTTGCCGAGGACCGGAATATAAGTAGAAAGCCGGCCGGCATCGTAGCAGCCGGTGCCGCTAAAATGCCCTTAACCACGGCACCGGAGTCATCATGAGCGCACCTCTTCACGTCATCGTTCTGGCCGCTGGCGAAGGCAAACGCATGAAGTCCGCACTGCCGAAGGTGCTGCAGACGATCGCGGGCCTGTCGATGCTGGGCCACGTCATCGCCAGTGCGCGCGCGCTGGGGCCGGCCGGCATCCATGTCGTCTACGGTCACGGCGGCGATCTGGTGCGGGCCGCTTTCGCCGATCAGCCCGATCTGCATTGGGCCGAACAGGCGCAGCAGCTCGGTACCGGTCACGCGGTTCAGCAGGCGATGCCCGGCGTGACCGAGGACGCCCGCGTGCTGGTGCTGTACGGCGATGTGCCGCTGATCCGCAGCGCGACTTTGCGGCGCCTGCTCGATGCGCCGGGGCGCCTTGCCGTGCTTGCCGCCGAACTCGCCGACCCGACCGGCTATGGTCGCATCGTCCGCGATGCCCAGGGCCGCGTCGCCGCGATTGTCGAGCACAAGGATGCCGATGCCGACACGCGGCGGATCCGTATCGTCAATTCCGGGATCATCGCCGCCGATGCCAACGCGCTTGTGCCGTGGCTGCAGCGGCTGTCGAGCAACAACGCGCAGGGCGAGTATTACCTCACCGACGTGTTCGCGATGGCGGCCGATGAATTCGTGCCTGCCGAAATCGTTGGCGTTGAAGACCCGATCGAAACCGAGGGCGCCAATGACCCGTGGCAACTCGCTCAGCTCGAGCGTGCCTTCCAGCTGCGCGCCGTCCGCACGCTGTGCGTGGCCGGCGCGCGCTTCGCCGACGTGAATCGCGTCGATGTGCGCGGAGAAGTGACCGTCGGGCGCGATGTCGAGATCGACGCGAACGTGATCTTCGAAGGCCGCGTGGCGCTGGGAGACGGCGTTCGCATCGGCCCGTTCTGCCGTTTGAAGAATGTCGAACTCGCAGCGGGCACCGAAGTGCGTGCGCACTGCGACATCGAAGGCGCGAAGACCGACGGTGCGGTGACGATTGGTCCGTTCGCGCGGCTGCGCCCCGGCACGGTACTCGCCGATGGCGTGCACATCGGCAATTTCGTCGAAACCAAGAACGCGAAGATCGGCATCGGCAGCAAGGCCAATCATCTGACCTATCTCGGCGACGCGGTGATCGGCACTGGCGTCAATGTCGGTGCCGGCACCATCACCTGCAATTACGACGGCGCCAATAAATTCACCACCGCGATTGAAGACGGCGCTTTCATCGGTTCGAATACGGCGCTGGTTGCGCCGGTACGCATCGGCAAGGGCGCAACCATCGGCGCAGGGTCAGTGATCGGCAAAGATGCGGCCGACGGCAAGCTCACCGTCGCGCGTGCGAAGCAGGTCACGCTCGATGGTTGGAAGCGACCGATCAAGAAATTGTAGGAGGGGCTTCAGCCCCGATGGATGCGCCGATACCGGCGGGAGAGGCGCTGAAGCCGCTCCTGCAAAAATAGCCGCAGAAAAATCACCGTGCGGGTAGCGTCAGACTCACCCACAGCCCGCCACCGTCGCGGTTCTGCAGTGCGATGCGTCCGCCGTGGGCCTCGATGATGTCCCGGGTCAGGGCCAGCCCCAGCCCGGTGCCGTGGCGTTTGGTCGAATAGAACGGCAGCAGCGCCTGCGCCAGCACCGCGTCGCTCATGCCGCTGCCGCGGTCGAGGATGTCGATCCGCCACTGCTCGGGCAGTTTGCGCAGCACCAGCTGCACTTCGCTCGCCGGCGATCCGGACTCGTGCGCGTTCTTGACCAGATTCAGCAGCGACTGTTCCATCTGCGCCGCATCGATATACACCACGCCGTCGTCGTATTGCCCGTTCCAGGCGAATTCGACCTGGCTGCGCAATTGATTGAGGAAGCGACCCCACTCCAGCGGCTCCAATCGCGGCGCCGGCAGTTTCGCGAAGCGTGCATAGTCGCGGATGAAGCCTTCGAGATGGCGCGCACGCTCCTCGATCGTCGCCAACGCGATCGGCAGTCGTTCGAGCTGTCCGCGTTTCAACAGCTCCGCGCTGGAATGCGCCAGCGATGCGATCGGCGCCAGCGAGTTGTTCAACTCGTGGCTGATCACGCGAATGACTTTCTTCCAGGTTTGCACTTCCTGGCGGCGAAGTTCGGCGGTGAGCAGGCGCAGCAGCACCAGCTCGTGGCGACGGCCGTTGAGCCGGAAACCGCGACGCGATAAGTGGAAGATGTCCTCGTTGTCTTCGTCGCCGACCGCGAAGATGCCGTCGCCGCCGCGCTCGAAGGCATCGCGAAGCGCCTGTGGCGTACCTTCGAGAATCGAAGCGAAGTCGCGACCTTCCAGCCGGCGGCCTTCGCCCAGCAGTTTTCGCGCCGCAAGATTGCCCAGCACGATGCGCTGCGACTCGTCGACCAGCACCATCGCCACCGGTGTGTTCTGGACCATGGTGTCCAGCAGCAGTTCGCGCTGCACCAGCGAAAGCCGCTGTTCGCGCAAAGCGTCGCCGAGCGCGTTGTGGGCGTTGACCAGCTCGACCAGATCGCTGTACTTGTCCCAGGTGATACCGAAACTGAAATCGCCGTCGCGATAACTCGCCACCGTACCCGCGAGCGCACGGAAGAGCGCGCGCAGCGGCGACACCGTGCGCCAGATGACGGTGGCCACCAGTGTGCCGACGCTGGCGGCGGCGATGGCAGCAGCAGCCCACGCGGGCAACCACTGGGTCAGCAGCGCGGTCGAAACCGCCGCCAACACGACGCACAGTGTCGCCAGCACCATCAACCGAATCGCCAGCGGCAGGATGCGGAGCAGTTGCATGATCAGTCGCGCTTGATGCCGAGGCGTTCGAGACGCCGGTACAACGCCTGTCGCGACATGCCCAGTTCGTGCGCGGCCTGCGCAAGCACGCCACCTGCGCGCGACAGCGCAGTCTCGATCGTGGCGCGATCCGGTTCGGCGACATCGCTGGTCTGCGTCGATGCCTGGACGATCGCCGCAGGCAAACCGAGATCGACGACGCCGATGCGCGCGCTGCGTGCGAGCAGGGCCGCGCGCTGGATGGTGTTGCGCAATTCGCGCACGTTGCCCGGCCAGCGATGCGCGAGCAGCGCCTGCTCGGCGGCCGGTTCGAGCGATTTGTCCGCCGGCAGGAAATGTCGCGCCAAGGGCAGGATGTCGTCCGGCCGCTGCGCCAGCGCCGGCAGCCTGACTTCGATCGCGTTCAACCGATAGAACAGATCCTCGCGGAACTGTCCGGCGGCGATCAGCGCCGGCAGGTCGGCGTTGGTGGCGCTGACCACGCGCACTTTCACCGCGCGCTCGCGATTGCTGCCGAGGCGCTGGAACTGCCCGGTTTCGAGCACGCGCAGCAGCTTGACCTGGCCGGCGAGCGGCAGCGTGCCGATTTCATCGAGAAACAAAGTCCCGCCGTCGGCGGCCTCGAACTTGCCTTCGCGCGCGCGGTTCGCGCCGGTGTAGGCGCCGGCCTCGGCGCCGAACAGTTCGGCTTCGATCAGATCCGCCGGCAGCGCGCCGCAGTTCAGCGCGACAAATGGCGCGTTGCGAACCGCTGAATTCGCGTGCACGATCTCGGCGAGTTTCTCCTTGCCGCTGCCGTTGGGGCCGGTAATCAGCACCGGCAGGTCAGAGCGCGCAACCTGGCAGGCGAGACTCAACGTGGATTCGGTCAGCGGGTCGGCATGGATGAAGCCGCGCAGTTCGTATTCGTCGAGCGCCGCACGTCGACGGCGGTCGCCGGCATCGCGGCGCACGAGCTGTTGCCGCGTCTGCGACAGCTCAAGAAGATTGTTGACCGTCACCATCAGCTTGCGGTCGTCCCACGGTTTGGCGAGGTAATCTGCGGCGCCGGCTTTCACCAGCTCCACCGCCGATTCCAGATGCGTCCACGCGGTCAACAGGATCACCGGCAGATCCGGATAGCGTGCGCGGATCTCGCCGAACAGCGCCACGCCCTCTTCCCCCGACGTGGTGTCGGTCTCGAAGTTCATGTCCTGCACCACCAGATCGACTGGCGCCTGGGCGAGCGCCGCCAGCCCTTCCTCCGGACCGCTGGCGATGCGGGTGTCGATGTCGTGCAGCGAGAACAGCGTTTCGAGCGCTGTTGCGATCGCAGGGTTATCGTCGATGACGAGGATGGTGGGCATGGGAGCAGCGTAACTCAGGGTGGGGGTGAATTGCTTTTGCTGGCGGCGAGAGCTGTTGGCAGACGTGCGCTGAGCCTGAAAAAGCTGTCATCCCGAGCAAAGCGAGGGACCTGCTTTTACGCAACAGGCGGAGAAGCAGGTCCCTCACCCCGATAAAGCCGGGGTTCGGGATGACAGCTACTTTTTTCAGTCTGCGGGTATTCCCTCACACACTCCGCGTCGCCACCGCCGGCGGCACCGCCGCTGCGCGCTTCGCGGGGCCGAAGACCGCGATCTGCCCCAACACCCAGAGCGCGACTGCACCGATCGGCAGATACATCCCTGGCAAGCGCGGCAGTTCGTAATGTGTCATCAACAGCTGATTCAATCCGAAAGCACCAAGCATGCCCAGCACGATACCCAGCGTCGCCAGCAGGAAATTCTCGGTCTGGAAATAACGCAGGATCTGGCCGCGGGTCGCACCGAGCGCGCGGCGCACGCCGATCTCCGACGATCGCCGGAGGAACTTGGTGAGCAGCAGCCCCACGGTGTTGATCAAGCAGACGATCAAGAAGCCGAACGCGACATACATCTGGAGCCGCGCGTCCTTGTCGACGACCT
>JANLSB010000849.1:0-3605 GCA_031362125.1 Lysobacterales bacterium
CCGTGCGTTTCTGGAACGCCGCAAGCCGGAGTTCAGCGGGCGATGACGCCCTGCCCGGCTTGCATCGACGACAGGCTGCGCGCATTGGCCGATGCTCTGGCGACCGACGATCTCGATCGGGCGCTGGCCCTGGGTTTGCTGGAAGCCCGGCATGAGCAACATGGCGATCTCTGCGCCGAATGCCAATCGCATGTACTTGTGGTGATCGCAGCGCGCGACGAGCGGTTGCGCGCGCTCGCAGCGCGTGAACGCTATCGCGCTCGCCAGGCGCGGCTCGCCGAGCGGGCGCAGGCACGCGCTCGCAGACGCTCGGCCGCTGCGCCACAAGACGCCATCTCGACGGCACCCTCGCTGCCGCCCGCCGCTGCGGCCGCCTTGGCGCGAGCCAAATCGCGCGTCGCCGCAAAACCGCAGCCGGAATAAATCAATGGCAACGAAGAAAAGCACTGTCCGTGCACCGCGCGGCGGCATGCCGACTGCCGATATCCGGACGATGTTCGAGCGCTTCCACGAACTGAACCCACATCCGACCACCGAACTTGAATACTCATCAGCATTCGAGCTGCTGGTCGCGGTCATTCTGTCCGCACAGGCGACCGATGTCGGCGTCAACAAGGCGATGCGCCGGCTGTTTCCGGTCGCGAATACACCGCAGGCGATCGCCGCGCTGGGCGTCGAAGGCCTGAAGCCGTACATCGCCACCATCGGTCTGTTCAACACCAAGGCCGCGAATGTCATCGCGATGTGCCAGCGATTGCTGGATCTGCACGATGGCGAAGTGCCGCGTGAACGGGCAGCGCTGGAAGCATTGCCCGGGGTCGGCCGCAAGACCGCGAATGTGGTGATGAATACCGCGTTCGGCGAGCCGACGATGGCGGTCGATACGCATATCTTCCTCGTCTCCAATCGCACCGGGTTGGCGCCGGGCAAGACCGTGCTCGCGGTGGAGCATGGGCTGCTGAAACGCGTGCCGGAGGATTTTCTCAAGGACGCGCATCACTGGTTGATCCTGCACGGCCGCTACACCTGCAAAGCGCGCAAACCCGAGTGCTGGCAGTGTCCGATCCGCGATGTCTGCCGGTTCAAGGACAAGACGCCGGACAGCCTGCCTGAAGTCGGTCGGATGTGACACCGAGCCGTCGCTGTCACTTGAACGAAATATTTACGGTTTAGGCTGCCCGGCATCTCTCCACGCCCGAAGGGCCCATCTCCGATGAAACTGTCCCGCAACACCCTCGCCCTCGGCCTGCTGGCCGCAATGGCCGCCCCGGCGGCGCATGCCGAAATCGTGATCGACGTGATCGGCGGCTCCGAAGTCTCGTTCGAAGGCCTGTTCCAGGCGGATGGTTATAAATTCAGCTCCGACTTCGTCGATCTCAATGGCGCCGTCGGCGCCAACGGCAAGGACAGCGAATTCGGTATCCGCCGCGCCGAAGTGATCTTCAAGGGCAAGGGCCCGAACAATTTCGAATGGACGCTCGGTTACGATGCCAGCACCTTCAAGAGCACCTCGATCCGCAATACGCCTACCGGCACCGCCACCACTACGGTGACCAGCACCGGCAAATGGCTGGATGCCAACATCAAGTACAAGTTCGGCAACAACGCGAACCACTTCGTGCAGATCGGTCAGTTCAAGCAGCCGAACAGCCTGGAAGAGCTGTCCTCGACCCGCTTCAACGATTTCATCTCCAAGGCTACTGTCACCAATACCTTCGGCGTCGCCCGCCGCACCGGCATCGCCTACCGCTACGGCGATGTGAACTGGGGCATCACCGGCAGCTACTTCGGCCGCGAACTGACCCGCAACCTCGCCCATGGCTCCGGTTTCGGCATCCGCGGCAACTGGGCACCGATCAACGAAGCCGGCAATATCCTGCACTTCGGTCTGTCCTACCTCGACTACGACACCGATGCCGACAGCGTGCAGATCCGCTCGCGCCCGCAGGCCGATCTGGCCACGGTCCGTCTTGTCGACACCGGCACACTGCGCAACGCCGACCGCCAGACCACCATCGGCGCCGAAGCGATGTGGGTGAAGCAGCAGTTCAAGGTGCAGGCCGAATACATGCGCAGCAACATCGATCGCTACGCGACCACACCGGTCAATCCGCTGCTGTCGAAGGAATTCACCGGCGATTCCTGGTATGTCAGCGGTCTGTGGAACATCACCGGCGAAACATGGGGTTACAAGGACGGCGTGCCGACAACCATCCTGCCGGACGATCCGGGCAAGGGCATGTGGCAGCTTGGCCTGCGCTACGACAAGATCGATCTGAACGATGGCACCCTGCGTCCCGGCGCGACCCCGACCTCGGCGCCGATCGTCGATGGCGTGCTCGGCGGTGAAATGGATTCCTGGACCTTGGGCGCCAACTTGTACTGGCGTTCGAACTTCAAGTTCATGGTCAACTACGTGAAGCTCAACAGCTCGCGCTACAACAGCACCCTGCGCCGGGTCGTCGACGACAACCCGAACGTGATCGAAGCCCGCGCCCAATTCTACTGGTAAGCACTCGTCGCTGAAGTTCGACAGCAGGCGCGCTTCGGCGCGCCTGTTTTTTGTCTTGAAGATGACATTGTCTTTTTTTTGTCACAAAAACATCACCTCTCCGTTATGCAAGCCGCCTGTAATAGGCGAAATCCTTGCAACCGCCATTTCCGCCTTGGAGACCTCCATGTCCAGTCTGTTCCATTCCGCGAAGCTGCGCGCCATCGCTGCGCTCGCTTTCTGCGCCCTTGCCCTGAACGTCCAGGCATCCGACGTGACCGGTGCCGGCGCATCGTTCGTATTCCCGGTGATGACCAAGTGGTCGGCCGACTACGCCAAGGCGAGCGGCAAGAAGGTCAATTACCAGTCGATCGGCTCGGGCGGCGGCATCGCCCAGATCAAGGCCGGCACGGTCGACTTCGGCTCTTCCGACGCCCCGCTCAAGCCTGATGAGCTGGCCAAATTCGGTCTCGCCCAGTTCCCGTCGGTGATCGGCGGCGTGGTCCCGGTGCTCAACGTCCCCGGCGTCGCCGCAGGCGCGCTCAAGCTCGACGGCCCGCTGCTCGCCGATATCTTCCTCGGCAATGTCACGATGTGGAACGACCCGCGCATCGTCGCCCTGAACGGCGGCGTCGCGCTGCCGGCCCTGAAAATCACGGTCGTGCGCCGCTCGGATGGTTCGGGTACCACCTTCAACTTCGTCAATTATCTGTCCAAGGTCAGCCCGGACTGGAAAGCGAAGGTCGGCGAAGGCACGTCCGTCAAATGGCCCACCGGCATCGGCGGCAAGGGCAACGAGGGCGTGACCGCCTACGTCAAGCAGATCAAGGGCGCGATGGGCTACGTCGAACTGTCGTTCGCGGTCCAGAACAAGCTGGCCTATGCGCGCATGAAGAACGCTGCCGGCAACTATGTGATCCCCAGCGACGACTCTTTCCAGGCTGCCGCGAACAATGCGGACTGGGCGAACGCCAAGGATTTCTATCTGGTCATCACCAACGCCCCGGGCGAAACGTCCTGGCCGATCACCGCCACCAACTTCATCATGATGTACAAGCAGCCGAAGAAACCCACCAGCGCCAAGGCCGCAAAGGACTTCTTCAGCTGGGTCTAC
>JANLSB010000862.1:0-1686 GCA_031362125.1 Lysobacterales bacterium
CGCGCGCTAGGTCGCGGCCGTAGCAATACGAGCACACGCCGAACGACGATGCGCAGGTGATGGTCGAGCGGACCTTAATCAATTGCACGCCGGCGTCTTCGAGTTTCTGCACCCAGGCTTCGTCGAGCAGCGTATTGCGGAGCACGAACGGATCTTCGTCGTTGCCCGGCAGGAAGACGTCTTCGGCCACGATACGACCGAGCACGCGGTCGCGCAGCGGTTCGACCACGTCGCCGCCTTCAACGATCGGAGTCATGGTCAGGCCGGCGAGTGTGCCGCAATCGGTCTCGGTGACGACGACGTCCTGCGCCACGTCGACGAGACGACGGGTGAGGTAACCGGAGTTCGCGGTCTTCAGCGCGGTATCCGCGAGGCCCTTACGGGCGCCGTGGGTCGAGATGAAGTACTGCAGAACGTTCAGGCCTTCGCGGAAGTTCGCGGTGATCGGCGTTTCGATGATCGAGCCGTCCGGCTTGGCCATCAGGCCGCGCATACCGGCGAGCTGACGGATCTGGGCCTGCGAACCGCGGGCGCCGGAATCGGCCATGATGTAGATCGAGTTCATCGACTTCTGATCGATGGTCTCGCCCTTCGCATTCACGACCTTCTCGGTGCCGATGGTGTCCATCATCGCCTTGGCGACGCGTTCGTTGGTGCGCGACCAGATGTCAACGACCTTGTTGTAGCGCTCGCCGGCGGTGACCAGACCGGACTGGTACTGCTGCTGGATTTCCAGCACTTCGGTTTCGGCCTCGGCGAGGATGCCCTTCTTCTCGAGCGGGATGGTCATGTCGTCGATGCCGACCGACACGCCGGAGCGGGTCGCATAGGCGAAGCCGGTGTACATCAGCTTGTCGGCGAACACGACCGTATCCTTCAGGCCCAGCTGACGGTAGCAGCTGTTGATCAGGCGGCTGATGTTCTTCTTGGTCAGTTCTGTGTTCACCAGTGCGAACGGCAGGCCGACCGGCAGGATTTCCTGCAGGAGGGCACGGCCGATCGTGGTCTCGACGATGGCGGATTTCTGCTCGCTCACGCGCTTGCCGGTCTCGGGGTCTTCGCTGACCACGGTCTCGGCGATGCGGACCTTCACCTTGGCGTGCAGTTCGACCAGACGGTTGTCGTAGGCGCGCTTCACTTCGGAGATGTTCGCGAACGCCATGCCCTCACCCGCCTTGTTCTCCAAGGCGCGGGTCATGTAGTACAGGCCGAGCACGACGTCCTGCGAGGGCACGATGATCGGCTCACCGTTGGCCGGCGAGAGGATGTTGTTCGACGACATCATCAGCGCGCGCGCTTCGAGCTGGGCTTCCAGCGACAGCGGCACGTGGACGGCCATCTGGTCGCCGTCGAAGTCGGCGTTGAACGCGGTGCAGACCAGCGGGTGCAACTGGATGGCCTTGCCTTCGATCAACACCGGCTCGAACGCCTGGATGCCGAGGCGGTGCAGGGTCGGCGCACGGTTCAAAAGAACGGGGTGCTCGCGGATCACTTCATCCAGCACGTCCCAGACTTCCGGCTTTTCCTTTTCAACCAGCTTCTTCGCCTGCTTGACGGTCGCGGCCTGACCGAGCACCTGCAAGCGCGCATAGATGAACGGCTTGAACAGCTCGAGCGCCATCTTCTTTGGCAATCCGCACTGATGCAGCTTGAGTTCTGGACCGACCACGATGACCGAGCGGCCCG
>JANLSB010000869.1:0-2750 GCA_031362125.1 Lysobacterales bacterium
GGCTGTTGTTGCGGAACGCCACGTAGTAGAGGCGGGTCGGCAGACCGGCCGCGATGCAGGCGGCCACCTTGTTGAGGTCGAGAGGCACGATGCCGTAGTCGACCGGCGTCTGGTACGACGCGCAGGCCGCGTGAATTCGCGCGGATCCTTCCTCGGCGCTGCGCGCTACCTGATTCATAAACGCCAGGTTCTTATTGTTGCCGGCGTCAGGATTCAGGCCCGCAAGTACGTCGCGGGTTTGCGCAAATCCGCTGCGCTGAAATCGAGCCGGATCATCGAAAACCACCGGACTGTGGTAACGGCTCGTCACGGCCAGCGACTGGGTCGAATCGATGTTGATGATGAAGTTGGGCTCGGGGCGCTGGCTCATCGCGTCCGCCACACGGCCCACCCAGCCGTACGCGTTGCCTGCGTTGGGCGCAGCCGTCTGCCAGTAGGCCATCGACGTGAAATGCGAGAACGACGGGTGCTCGTAACCGCAGCCGTGCACGATCGCCAGATCGCCTTCCTGCCACAACCGTTGAAACCCCAGCATTCCGGGGTTGAGCCCGAAATGATCGTCCAGCACCAGCAGTCGATTGGCCGCGATTGCGAGGTTGGGTCGTGCCCGGTAGTACGCGTCGTCGCCGTAGGGCACCACGCAGTTCAGTCCGTCGTTGCCGCCGGAAAGTTCCACCACCACGAGAATGCGATCGTCGCGCCCCTCTGTGGATCCGGCCAGCACGGGTAGCGCGCTGCCCGCCGCCAACGTTACCGCCGCCTTCGCAAACCGGCGTCTGGTCAACATGCGCGGCGCTCCTTCATCCCAGCTGATACTCCGGCAGGCTCAACATCACGTGCAGCAGCATGCGCAGCGGTTCTTCGAGATACGTCGCGGCCGCTTCGACATTTGCGGTGCCCAGTTCTGCGGTCAGGAATTCCGCAAGCCTGTGCCTGACGTCTTCCTGCAGGGGCACCGCCAGAAACCGCCGAGCCAGATAGTCCACTACTTGTTCCGGCGTTTCGAGGTGCGCGTGCAGCACCATGCGGGCCAGATCGAGACGCGCAGTGGTACGGGGAATGGGCTTCACCCGTTCCATGGCCATCTGCCAGCCGCGATAGCTGCCGTAGCGGGTGTTGAATGCTTCGTCGCGATCGGCCAGCAGGTTCGACGCGGCCATCGTGTCGGTATCGGCCGCCATGCCGGCGGGCCGTGTCGCGCTGGTGATGTTCATGCCGTCGCGCAGCCGCTGCTGCACCTCGAGGATCTCTTCCGTGTAGGCCGGATATCGATCGGGCGGCACGAAACCGATATCCGGGAACACCACGTCGAGCACGAAGTTGCCGCGCTGGAACAGCAGCCCCGGCGTGACCCAGCTTCTGCCGCCGGACCAGCCCGCCACGGTGGGCGGAAACATCAGATGCTGCCCGAGCGCGGTCGTCACCGAGTTGAAGTCCGGTACACCCGGCACCTCGTGCAGACCGAGCTTGCGATAGCTGGACACCACCAGTTCCACCGGGCTCTTGATGTGGGTGCCCATGCTCTGTTCACAGTAGAAGTCCTGCGACGACAGCAGCATCACCAGGAACGGCGCCAGCTCGTAGTTTGCCTCCTGCAGAGCGCGTCCGAGTTCGGCCTGCAGCACCGGGCTCAACGAGTCGCGCACGAAGAACCGATAGATCTTGCCGGCAATGTATGCGGCGGTGGCCGGCTGATCGAGGATGATCGCGATCGTATCTTCGCCGGTGAGCGCGCCAGTGTGACCAAGCACGGTTTTCTCACCATCGTCGTGCTGCTGTGCGTTGAAGCGGAACGCCAGGCCCTGGTAGTTCCAACCGGTGAACGCGCGCGCCGCTTCGCGCACATCGGTTTCCGAATAGTGCCCCACGCCCATCGTGAACATTTCCATGATCTCGCGGGCGAAGTTCTCGTTGGGCGCGCCTTTGACGTTCACGCCGGCGTCGAGATACGCAAGCATCGCCGGATCGTGCGCAACCGCGACCAGCAGATCGCGGAAGCTGCCGAGACCCTGACTCTGAAACAGCTCGAGCTGCTGCAACATCTTGCGATAGTCGCGCACCTTGTCTTCGCTGTTGGCAAAGTGGCCATGCCAGAACAGCGCCATCTTCTCCTGCAGGGGTCTGGGGGAGCGCAACATGCGATCGGCCCACCAGTACGACACACGATCGGTCTCCAGGCGGCTTGCCCGCAGCCAATAGAAAAACTCGTTGACGATCGGCTGCGCCGGGCGGTTGCCGCCGGCCTTGACGTCGATGCCGAGAGCGTGTCCTTGCGCCTTAGCGGCCTCGGTGGTGGCGGGTCGGCTGGGCGGGAATGGATCGAGGTCCGCATCGAAGATGCCGGAGTGTTCGAAGGCCGGCAGATCGACCGGCGCCGCACCGTCGAAACGGACGACCCGTGCAACCGCCTCGGCAGGTTTCATTGCGGCCAGCGCCTCGATGTCCTCCGGCGTGCCGCCGAACCCGGCGCGTTCGAGCAGGTGCCTGGCCAACTGCGCGTTCCAGTCGCGCGCGGTGATCGGAGCCAAATTGCCCTGCCATCCGGCCGCACCCCACGCGGGCAACGCGACGGCGGTCAGCAGCAACGATGCCAGCCACAGACGGGTTTGCATGATCTAACTCGTTGTCCCTGCTATGCGAAAGGGCTGCTTCCGCTGCGCATCATCGGGGCGATGCGCGCCGGATCCGGATTCCTGCTGTCTTCGTAGGGGTATAACGACTTGCCGATCACCCGCGCCAGCTGCGGGTAT
>JANLSB010000870.1:0-6877 GCA_031362125.1 Lysobacterales bacterium
GTTATGGCGAACGTGTTCCGGCCTTCGCCATCAAAGAAAACGACTGTCATCCCGAGCAGAAGGCAAGGGACCAGCTTCATGCTTCGGCCGACACCCAATGAACAGGTCCCTCACCCTATGAAACCGGGGTTCGGGATGAGAGGTTCTTTTCGATCGCCGCTGGCCTTGTAGCGAGGCCCGTCGCGCCCACAACCGCTCGAGCACTACAATTCCCCCATGACCACCCTCTTCATCTCCGACCTCCATCTCGACCCAGAGCGCCCGGAGATCACCCGTCTGTTCGGCGAGTTCATCGACGGGGAGGCCCGCAGCGCCGACGCGCTGTACATCCTCGGCGACCTGTTCGAGGCCTGGGTCGGCGACGACGACCCGTCCGAGCTTGGCGTCTTCATCGCCACAAAACTTCGCGCACTCAGCGACAGCGGCGTGACGGTGTATTTCCAGCACGGCAATCGCGATTTCCTGATCGGGCGCGATCTCGCGCAGCGCGCCTGCATCACACTGCTGCCCGAAAACGCGGTGGTCATGCTGTACGGCAAGCCGGTGTTGTTGATGCACGGCGATACCCTCTGCACCGACGATCTCGCCTATCAGGCGTTCCGCGCACAGACCCGCGACCCGGTCTGGCGCGCACAGTTCCTTGCTCAGCCGCTGGCGGCACGTCTCGCGTTCGCCGCGCAGGCGCGCGCCGCGAGCCAGCAGCGGCAGCAGGCGATGAAGCAGGACGACCGTACGCAATTCGAGACCGTTACCGACGTTACGCCCGCGGCAGTGCGCGAAACCTTTGCGCGCTATGGCATCGACACGCTCATCCATGGACACACCCATCGCCCGGCGATCCATGCGGTCGATGTCGATGGTCGCCACTGCGAGCGCGTCGTGCTCGGCGACTGGTACACGCAGGGCTCGGTGTTGCGGGTGGATGCGGGCGGCATGCGCTTGTCGGCATTGTCTTTGTAGGAGCGACGGAAGTCGCTACGAATCGCGGAAAATCTTGACCAGCCATTCGGCTGTTGAAAGCCCGCAGCCGGTCGCGACTTCTGTCGCTCTACAGGATCTCCGCGACCGCGCGCTGCAGCGCTGCCAATTCTTCTTCGCTGAATCCTGCCGCGCTGCGCGCTTCGAGATTGAACGGGCCGTACAGTATGCCGCGACCATAATCGGCAAGTAGCTTTCTGAATGTCGATTCGGATTCGACGCCGTCGCGTTCGCAGTACCAGCGGAACCACCGCGATCCCGCAGCGACATGACCGATTTCCTCACGCAGGATCACTTCGAGAATATCGGCGGTAGCATTGTCGCCGAGCTGGCGCAGCTTGACGATCATCGCTGGCGTGACATCAAGACCGCGCGCTTCCAGCACCCGCGGCACCAGCGCCATCCGTTCCAGCCCGCTGTGCGCGGTCTTCTCGGCCATTTCCCACAGGCCGTTGTGGGCATCGAAATCGCCGTAATCATGATCGAATTCCTTGAGACGCTTCCGCAGCATCGCGAAGTGCCGCGCTTCATCGTTGGCGACGCTGACCCAATCGGCGTAGAAATCAAGCGGCATGCCGCGAAATCGATAGACCGCATCCCAGGCCAGATCGATCGCATTGAATTCGATATGCGCGATCGAATGAATAAACGCCGCACGGCCCTCGTTGCTGCCGAATCCGCGTCGCGGCAGTTCGCGCGGGTGCACGAGACGCGGACGATCGGGGCGACCGGGCATGCGGATCGGTTCCGGCGGCAAAGCGCTGTCTTCGATGTTGAGTTCGCCGCGCGCGAAGGCTTCTGCTGTCGCGAACGTCAGCGCGACTTTGTCTTGCGGCGATGCCGCGCTGAGACAGGCATGGGCGGACTCAAAGATCGAATTCATACGCGAATCATCGCGGTCGAGTGGTTGCTCTTCGGAATCGTTTGCCACTGTTCGTCGCGGCTCCCGCCGCTCCTGCAAAAAGCGCATTACGACGCGAGACGCCGCTTTTTCTTCGCTTCATCCGAACGCAGCTGCTGGATGCGCTCGAAATACCCCGGCTCGATACCGGTCACGTACTCGCCGTTGAAACAGGAGCTGTCGAACTTTCGGCCGGGGAATTTCGGGCCGGCGACGGCGGATTCGAGATCGGCCAGATCCTGGTAGATCAGCCAGTCGCAGCCGAGCAGCGTCTGCACTTCGTCTTCGGTGCGGCCGTGGGCGACCAATTCATCCGGCGACGGCATATCGATGCCATAGACGTTCGGAAAGCGCACCGGCGGCGCGGCGGAGGCGAGATACACCTTCTTGGCGCCGGCGTCGCGCGCCATCTGCACGATCTGCTGCGAGGTGGTACCGCGGACGATGGAATCGTCGACCAGCAGCACGACCCGGTTGCGGAACTCCAGCGGAATCGGATTGAGTTTGCGGCGCACCGATTTCACGCGCTCGCCCTGCCCCGGCATGATGAAGGTGCGGCCGACATAGCGATTCTTGATGAAGCCTTCGCGATACTTCACGCCCAGCGTGCTGGCGATTTCCAACGCCGCATCGCGCGACGTATCGGGAATCGGGATCACCACGTCGATGTCGTGCTGGGGCCGCAGGCGCAGGATTTTCTCGCCGAGGGTCACACCCATGCGCATCCGCGCCTTGTGCACCGAGATTTCGTCCATCATCGAGTCGGGGCGCGCAAAGTACACGAATTCGAAAATGCACGGCCGCAATTCGCCATCGGCGCATTGGCGGGAATACAGCTCGCCGCGGGGGGTGATCACCATCGCTTCACCCGGCGCGATATCGCGCACTCGCTCGAAGCCGAGCACGTCCAGTGCCACCGATTCCGAGGCGATCGCATATTCGCTGCCGGCGTCGGAATCGCGACGCCCCAGCACCAGCGGGCGGATACCGTGCGGGTCGCGGAACGCGACCAGACCCAGGCCGAGCACCACCGCGACCACCGCGTAGCCGCCCTTGGCACGGCGGGCGACGTTTTCGATCGCCCGGAACGCAGCGTCGGGGGTGAGCACGCGCTGTTTGTCCAACTCATGCGCGAACACATTGAGCAGCACTTCGGAGTCGGACTCGGTGTTGACGTTGCGACGATCCTGTTCAAAGACCTCCCGCCGCAGCGTGTCGGTGTTGATCAGGTTGCCGTTGTGCGCGAGCGCGATCCCGAACGGAGAATTCACATAGAACGGCTGCGCTTCGTCGCTGCCTTCGCTGCCGGCTGTGGGGTAGCGGCAATGGCCGATGCCCACGCGCCCCTGCAGCAGCGATATCGCCTTCGCATCGAAGGCGTCGCGCACGAGGCCGTTGCCCTTGTGCAGGCGCAGCTGGGTACCGTTGGCGGTGGCGATGCCGGCAGCGTCCTGGCCGCGATGCTGAAGCACGGTCAGCCCGTCGTAGAGCGCTGCCGCGACGTCGGAAGTACCGACGATGCCGAGAATGCCGCACATGATTGGTGACTCCAGAAAGCGCTTGCGAATGGACGAACGAAAACCGACTGCAGAAACGCGGGCGCGACAGCTCAGGGATGCGGACGGACGATGCCGTCGATGCCCGTTTTCGACTTGATCTGAGACTTGAGCTGGTCCGCTGCCGCGCGATCCAGCACCGGGCCAACGCGCACGCGGGTTAATTTGCCCTTGTCGGTGTTCACCGCCTCGGTGAACGCGGTGAAGCCGGCGGCGCGGAGACGCTCGCGCATCGCGCCGGCTTCGGCGGCATCGCTGAACGCACCGAGCTGCACCGCGAACCCGACCTTGGACGCTGCGGGCGGCGCGGCGGCGGGTTTCGGTGCCGGCGGTTTCACGGGCGTAGCGGGCTTGGGCTCGGCTGGCTTGGCGACTGCCGGCTTTGGTTCGACCGGCTTGGGCTGCGGCTTCGACTCGACCGGTTTGAATTCAACGGGTTTGGATTCGACGGGCTTCGTGGGCGTGGACTTGGGCGGCTCGACCGCCGCGGCTGGCGTGGGGACGGGCGCCGACTCGACATCGAGCGTCACGACTTTCACCGGCACGTAGCTGCGCACTTCCAAGGCCTTGAGGCGCACGGATTCGGCCTCGGCGCGGGTCGCATACGGCCCGATCCGGACGCGGAACGCGGGCTTGCCGTTGACGGTCGCGGCTTCGCTGTAGGCCGGCAACTGTGCTGCTTTGGCGAGCGCTACGACGGTGTCGGCGCCCTTCTGGCTGGCGTAGGCGCCGAAATGTACGGCGTAGTCTCCGCCCGCAACGGTGGCGGGCAATGCCGGCGCGGTGGACGCGGGATCGGAGGACACAGGCTGATCGGGATCGCCAGAAGCAGGCTCCGCTGCGCTGGCCGATGATGCGGGCGCGGTGGCCGCAACGGGTCGATCGATCGGGGTCGCATCCATGCCGACCGCGCCGCCCTTGGGCACTTCACCGGGCATCACCAGCGGCAATTCGCGGGTTTCGACCTCACCCTCAGGGCTGTTGGGCATATCGATCTTGACATCCGACACACCGCTGTCGGGCGCCGGGCCCTTGACCAGCATCGGCAGGAAAATCACCGCCAGGGCAACGAGTACGGCCGCGCCGATGAGGCGCTGCTTGAGTCCAGTGTCCATCGGCATCCGGAGGAAGAGGGAGCGGGCGAATTATACGCCGCAGCTGGCTATGCCCGACCGGGCAGCGGTGCTCGGATCGTTCAGACAGCGCCGAGCGCCGCCAGGCAGGCTGCAGCGGTGTGGAAGGAACCGAACACCAGAATCCGTGCGCCCGGACCAGCCTCGCGACGCGCAGCCACAAGGGCTTCGGCGACGGAGGGATATTGGCTGCCGGCCGCAGCAGCGGTGTCTGCGAGCCGTTCGGCAAACGCATCCACTGTGACCCCGCGCGCCCCTGCCTCCTTCAACCCGGCCAACCACCAGCGATCAACCCGTTCCGCCAAGGCTTCGACCACACCGGAGATGTCCTTGTCGCCCAGCGCCGCGAACACCGCATACGTGGGGCCGGCGACGGGCGACGAGGCCAACCATGCAGCCAGCGCGCGCGCGGCCTGCGGGTTGTGGCCGACATCGACCACGATCTCGACGCCGTCGCGCATGAAGCGCTGCAGCCGCGCCGCGACCCGGGCGTCGCGCACGCCAGAGATGAAAGCGGCGTCGGGTAGATCCACCGGCAGCGCCCGCAGCGCGGCGATCGCCACGGCGGCATTGCGCAATTGCACCGGCGCGACGAGCTGCGGCATCGGCAGTTCCAGTTCGCAGCCGATCTCGCGCCACCGCCAGTGATCCTGATCATCGTCGCTGCGTTCGAAAAAGAAATCGCAGCCGATCCGCACCGCCGATGCGCCGATCGCATAGGCGTGACCGAGCACGCTCGACGGCGGATCGTCGTCGCCCAGCACCAGCGGCTTCCAGGCGCGGGCGATGCCGGCCTTCTCGCGACCGATCAGCTCGACGGTGTCGCCGAGCCAATCCTGATGATCGAGATCGACGGTGGTAATCACGGCGACATCGGGATCGACGAGATTGACCGCATCCAGCCGACCGCCGAGCCCGACTTCGAGAATGACGAGATCCATATCGCGCTTCGCGAACAGCCACAGCGCAGCGAGCGTACCGAATTCGAAGTAAGTGAGTGCGACCTCATCGGGCACGGCGTCCCTGCGCGCGGCTTCGACTGCCTCGAACGCGGCGATCAGCGAGGCATCGTCGGCATCTTCGCCGTCGATGCGCACACGCTCGTTGTAACGCAGCAGATGCGGCGAGGTGTAGGCGCCGACCCGCCAGCCCGCAGCGCGGGCGATGGCTTCGAGGAATGCAACCGTCGAACCTTTGCCGTTGGTACCGCCGACGGTAATGGCGTAACGCGCAGGTTTGGGTAAACGCATGCGTTCGGCGACCGCGCGTACACGATCGAGCCCCATTGCAATCGTTTTCGGGTGCTGACCCTGGATATGGTCCAGCCAGTCGGAGAGGGCGCGCGTTGTCATCCGGCTATTATCGCCGTGCCCTGCCCCTGCGGCCATCGCGAGACCACAAATGTCGAATCCAGTGCAGATCCACAGTCCGATCCTCGGCTCGATGCGCTTCGGCGATTGGGGTGCAAGGCTGTCGCCGCAGGCGGTAGCCGATCTGCTCGAAGCTGCGCTCGACATCGGCATCGACACCCTCGATCTGGCCGATATCTACGGTGGCCACACCACCAACGCGTTGGTCGGCGCGGCGTTTGCGCTGCGCCCGGGCCTGCGTGCGCGATTCAGGCTCATCGCCAAGATCGGCATTGTGATGAGCGACAGCCCGAACAATCCGCGCGGCGTGCAGCACTACGATCTCTCGGTCGATCATCTGCAGCAAGCGCTCAACGATACGCTGATCGCGCTTGGCACCGACCACGTCGAGACGCTCATGCTGCACCGCTTCGATCCGCTGCTGCAGCCGGCTGCCATCGCAGACTGGGTGCGCTACGAGCAGCGCGAAGGTCGGGTCGGCGATTTCGGCGTCTCCAATTTCGACGCGCATGCGCTGTCGCTGTTCGACGCCCATCTGCCGGTGGTCGCGAATCAGATCGAACTCTCGCTCGCCAACAGCGCAGCGCTCGACGACGGCACGCACAGCGCGACCTGCGCGCGCGGCGCAGCGATCCAAGCGTGGTCGCCACTCGGCGGCGGCGACCTGCTCAATCCGCATTCGCAGATCGGTGGCCGCATGCATGGGCGACTGCAGATGATCGCTGGCGAATTCGGGCTCGATCCCGCATCGTTGCTGCTGCGCTGGGTAGCGTCGCAGCCGGCGACGCGCGTGGTTGTGGGCAGCACGAAGATCGAACGCCTCCGCGAGGCGATGCACGCCTGCGAAGAACCGCTGCCGCGCGATGCGTGGTATGCACTGTGGGAAGCCGCGCGGGGCAAAGCGGTTCCGTAGGGCGGGCCCCGGCCCGCCGTTGCAAT
>JANLSB010000003.1:0-2209 GCA_031362125.1 Lysobacterales bacterium
AGCGCCGGCTTGAGCGCATGCGCGAACAGCAGCCGCGCTTCCGACAGGCCGCGCGCACGGGCGGCGGTGAGATACTCGGCATTGAGGATATCGAGCATCGACGCGCGGGTCAGGCGTGCGCAGTAAGCGAGATTGGGCAATGCCAGCGCGATCACCGGCAGCACGATGTTGTTCCACTCGCCCCACCCACCGGCCGGCAGCCAGTGCAATGTCACCGCGAACAGCAGCACCAGCAGCGGTGCGACCACGAATTTCGGCACCGCCAGACCCAGCCCCGCGAACAGCATCAGACCGCGATCGAGCCACGAACCCGCATGCCGCGCAGCCCACACGCCCAGCGGCACGCCGCACAGCAGCGCCAGCAGCAGCGCGAGACCGCCATTGAGCATCGACACCGGCAATGCATGCGCGACCAGCTGATTGACTGTGTAGTCGGGATACTGGAACGAGGGGCCAAGATCGCCACGCACCACATCGCCCAGCCATGCCGCATATTGCGCCGGCAGCGGGCGATCGAGCCGGTACTGCGCGGCCAGCGCTGCCTGTACTTCCGGCGGGGCGGATTTTTCGGTGTCGAACGGGCCGCCCGGCGCTGCACGCAGCAGCATGAAGCACAGCGTGGCCAACAGCCACAGCGTCAACAGCGCCTCGAGCAGACGCGCGGCGAACCGTTTCATCGGGGTCTGTTCAAGCACGCGCGCCCCGATTCATACCTGTACGTCGAACAGACGGCCGATCACCGCCGCCGCGCCCATCGCCATCGCACCCCAGAAACCGACGCGCAGCGCACCGCGCAGCTTCGGCGCGCCGCCCGCCCACGCCGCCAGCGCGCCGGAGCCGAGCAGCGCGACCAGCGTCACCGCGAACGTCGTCAGCTGGATGCGACCATCGGGTGCGAGCAGCACCGCCGCGATCGGCAGCAGCGCGCCTGTCGTGAACGCACCCGCCGAGGCCAATGCGGCCTGCAGCGGTCGTGCACGCAGTGCTTCGGTGATCCCCAGCTCGTCGCGCTTGTGCGCGCCCAGCGCATCGTGCGTGGTGAGCTGAGTCGCGACCTGCAGCGCGAGCTCGGGCGTCAGCCCGCGCTTGACGTAGATATGCGTGAGTTCCTGCAATTCATGCTCGGGCTCTTCGGCGAGTTCGCGGGTTTCCTTGGCGATATCGGCGGTTTCGGTGTCGGCCTGCGATTGCACCGAGACGTATTCGCCGGCGGCCATCGACATCGCGCCGGCGACGATGCCGGCCACGCCGCTGCCGAGCACCGCGCCGGTGGTCGCGCCGGTCGCAGCCACGCCGACCAGCAGGCCGGCGATGGAGATGATGCCGTCGTTGGCGCCGAGCACGGCGGCGCGCAGCCAACCGACGCGATCGGTGCGGTGGGTTTCGATATGCCAGCGGCGCATCGCGGTCTCCTCGTGACGGTACAGGGCCTATTGTCGCAGCTGCAGCCAGCGCGACGCATGCCGATCCAGCGGATTGGCCTCGAAGCCGACCACCTGCGGCGAGACCAGATGCTTCGAGGTGTAGAAATACAGCGGAATCAGCGCATGCGCGTGCAGCAGGCGGGTTTCGGCGGCGCGCAGCCATGCATTGCGCGCGGCCTCGCTACGCGCGGCGTCCGCGTTCGCGAATAGTTCGCGATAGCGCGCGTCGTCGTAGCCGGGCCAGTTGAGCGCGCCGTCGTCGGCGAAAGCGCCTAGGAAATTGCGCGCGTCGGCGACATCGCCGATCCAGCCGCCGCGGAACACCTGGGTGATCGCGCGCTGTTTGCGATTCTGCACGAACACTTTCCACTCCTCGTTGCGCAGGCGCACGCGCACGCCGAGGGTGTCGCGCCACATCGACGCGACCGCGAGCGTGAGCCGCCGATGCGGCGTCGACGTGTTGTAGCGCAGTTCGAGCGTCAGCGGATGTGCTTCCGAATAGCCGGCCGCCCGATACAGCGCCTTCGCACGCGTGTCGCGTTTCGCCTGGTCCCAATCCGCCCAATGGATTTTCGCGGCGTCGTAGCCTGGAATGCCCGGCGGCACGATGCCGTAGGCCGGGGTTTCGCCCAAGCCGGTGATGTAGCGCGTGAGTTTGTCGCGATCGACCGCCAACGACAGCGCCTCGCGCAGCATATGCGCGCGATCGGCACAATCCACCGCGTTCGAGCGCATGGATGCGCGAGCGCCCGTGGCCGCGCCAGCGGCCCCGGGTCGGGGCGCCG
>JANLSB010000032.1:0-5280 GCA_031362125.1 Lysobacterales bacterium
GGCTGTTGCGGCTGCCGAAGCAGGATCCGCAGCCATCGCGCGCGCTCGGAGTGCTCGGCATGCCGGGGTTCACCGCGTACATGGGCCTGCTCGATATCGGCCAGCCGCAGTCCGGCGAGACTGTCGTGGTCGCTGCGGCCAGCGGCGCGGTCGGTTCGGCGGTCGGCCAGATCGCGAAGCTCAAGGGTTGTCGCGCGGTCGGCATCGCCGGTGGCGAAGCGAAGTGCCGGTATGTCGTCGATGAACTCGGCTTCGACGCTTGCATCGATCACCATGGCGACGATCTCCCGGCGCGACTTGCAGCGGTGTGTCCGAAGGGGATCGATGTGTATTTCGAAAACGTCGGTGGTGCGGTGTTCGATGCGGTGCTGCCGTTGCTCAATTCACGCGCCCGCGTGCCAGTGTGCGGCCTGATCGCCAACTACAACGACACCGCCCTGCCGCCCGGGCCGGACCGTCTCGGCCTGCTGGTCGGTACGCTGCTGCGTAAGCGTATCAAAATGCAGGGTTTCATCATTTTCGAGGACTATGCGCCGCGTTATCGCGAATTCGCCACCGCGATGCGGGCCTGGGTCGAGGAAGGCAAGGTGAAATTCCGCGAAGACATCGTCGATGGACTGGAGCGCGCGCCCGAGGCCTTCATCGGCCTGCTGCAGGGCCATAATTTCGGCAAGCTGGTCATCCGGGTCGCAGAGGCATGAGGCGCGACTATTCCGCGATCGCTGCGGGCGGTGGTGCGCCGCCAGTCCTGGATTGCAGGACGGATGCGCAGCGGTATGATCCAGCGACGATTCGCAGGAAGTGGCCGATGATGATCGGATCGCGCATGCACGGCTGGCATGACTGTATACGCGGCGTTGTCGTGGGCCTTGCACTGTGGCCGGCGCTGGCGATGGCGCAGGACGAACCGTGGACGCCGCTCGATCGCGCGCCCGAAGACATCGAACGTCTGATGGTCGGTCTGAAGACAGATGAATCTGGGCTGCCGTTGGCGGTGCGTCGCGGCATGCTTCGACGCGTTGAGGCGATCGACGTGCCGCGTACGGACCGTGCGCCGGACCGTTATCTGCGCATGAAGCACGAAGCCGACGGCGGGTATTTCAGCGCTATCGTGCGCACGTTCGCCGGTATCCGGCCGGAAGACACCGTGTATCTGCTGCAGGTCGCCAGCGAAATCGACACCTGCGCCGGGCTCAAGGCGCTGCTCGGCCCCGGCGAGCGGGTCGGCCGGAAATTCTGCGTGTTCGACGAGGAACAGGGCAGCGCCCGTACCCAACCTGGCGCCGACAAGCGTTTCGATGTTTCCGTTTATCGTCTCGATGATCGCGGCCGAGCCCACAACATCACCGGCCGTGTCCTGCCGGGCGACCCGCTGCACAAACTTCCTGACCGCGACCGATACGCGGTGCGCGATCAAATCGGCTGGCATTCGGGCACGTGGGTCGACATGAGTCGGCTGTCCGAAGTGCCCGTGCTGCGGCTGTATGTTGAACTGGGTGAAGGCCGCAGCCTGCTGCGAGACCATCCGCGTGCATTCACCGCCGGCCATCCCGGGCCGGCGTACACCGCGCATTTCGGCTTTCTGGTCTGGAACGGCCAGCGCTTCGATCTGCGCGACACGGTGCCGCGCGCGCTGTGGCCGTGCACCTATGACGAAAGCTCGCCGAGCGGCCAGAGCTGTCTGGAACGCGATCCAGACCCTTTCGTCGTACCTTGACCCGACCCGCGCCGAGCGGGGCGTTTATTTGGCAGGCGCTGTCGCCGTTGTCTCCGCCGAAACGGGGTGCGCTTCGGGTGGCCTTATCGATTTCAAGGTATGCGTGTTGCCCAGCACCTCGATCATGCCGCCCGCGCGCTGAAACGCAGCCAGATCGTCGGCGATCTTTTCGTGCGTCAGCGTACTGCGCTTGTCTTCTTTCGGTTTGCGGAACAGATCCACGGTCGACGAAGACATGCTGGAGGATGTCGTTACAGCGGCCTTGGCGGCAGGCGGTGCGGGCACCGGTGTTGCGACGGAGGGGGTTTGTTTGCGTGTCATCGGCGTGGTCTCAGCTCACCAGAGCGATCGGAACAGTGGGGTGTGCACGCGCAGCTTCGGCGCGCACGTCTCGGCAATATGGTCCGGCCATCGCGAACTTGCGGCAAATGGCCGGGCGCGTTTCGTAGATGCCGCAGTTCATCTGTGCACTGTTCAGTGCGACGCACCAGCCATCGGCATCGCGCGCCATCACCGTCACGCCCTGCGCGTTGCGCTCGGTCAGATGCGCCGGAATGGCGTCTTCCTCGAACAGCACCACCGTGAGCCGGCAGCACAGCGCATCGCAACGGCTGCAGTGCACGCCTTTTTCGCGGACAGGCGGATTCAACGGGACACCGCGTTGGCTTCGTCGACCAGGTGGGTGGATGAAGCTGTGGAACGTGCGGGCATGGTGGCTCCCGGTTGGCGTCACCCCGGCAGGGGGCGATGGCTCGGAAAAGGGAGCGGAGCGAGCCGGATGGAGACTGCAGGCCGTATCTGAGGTGAGGCGAGGCCATATTGCAATTCGGGACGCAACGCGCGAATGCAGCGTTTGCGGCTCTATCCTACAGCAATGGCGACCCTCGCGCCCGGGCCCTGCGATTCAGGTGCGGATACGGCCGACTCCGGGCCGCGCCCCGGTTCGCGGCCATACTTCCGACACATGACGATTCCGACGCCGCGAAGCACATTTGGAGTCATGACGAGTGCCATTGATCTCGATCCGAGCCGGAGCCGGCAATGAGTACAGAAAAGGGCGCGACGACGACGGCGGACGACGTGAAGATCGATGTGTGCATCAAGCTGCCCGCGCTGTGGATCAGCGTGATGTTCTACTACATCTATGGAGACTATTTCGGCCTGTTCACGCCGGGTGCGCTGAGGTCGTGTTCACGCTGTTTATCGTCCGCAACGCGTGGTCCTGGCCGAAGCATCCGCATGTGCTCGACACTGCCCTGTAGGCATCAGCCGTGATGACGACTCGACATCCCAGCGCGATGCTCTGCCGATGACCCTGCATGTCGGCATCGTCGGTTGCTCCGCGGAAGGTGCGGCACTTTGCTACAGGACCCTCTGCAGTGAAGGTGCCGCGCTGCTGGGCGCGCATGCGCATCCCGAAGTCACGTTGCATACGCCATCGCTCGCCGAATACGTGACGCATCTGGATCGCGGCGACATGGAGGGCGTCGGCGAATTGATGCTCGCCTCGGCGCACGCGCTGCAGCGTGCCGGCGCCGATTTCCTGATCTGTCCGGACAACACCATCCATCAGGCGTTCGACTACGTGCAACCGCGAACGCCGCTGCCGTGGCTGCATATCGCCGAAGTGGTCGCGTCCACCGCGCGCGAACGCGGCTATCGCCGACTCGGCCTTACCGGCACGCACTGGCTGGTCGACAGCGACGTGTATCCGCGCGCGTTGAACCCGCGGGGCCTCGAGTGCGTGAAGCCCGATGCGCAGGATCGCGCAATGATGGGCCGGATCCTCATGGACGAACTGGTTTGCGGCATCATCAAGCCGGAGAGCGTTGCCGCGCTGCAGTCCGTGATCCAGCGGTTGAAAGACCAACAGTGCGACGCGGTGATTCTCGGCTGCACCGAACTTCCGCTGGTATTGAACGACGACAACTCGGCGCTGACCACGCTGGATTCCACCCGCCTGCTGGCGCGCGCCGCGTTGCGAAAGGCGGTCATGGGTCATGCGTAGGGCGGGCTCAAGCCCGCCGGAACGCGACGCTGGCCATTGCATTCAGTTAACGGCTCCCGAGCAACTATCGAATCGATTATTGTGCGGGTCGACGACGCGCTCTAATCGCAAGTCTGAGCCCGCCCTACGTGGAATACGCTGGCTGATGCGTTTCAACGATAAGTATAAAGCCTATGCTCAGGCATGATTTTTTGAGCGGATGCGTAGTTATTTACGCAAGCTGTCATTTCTTACAGGTATTGCGGGCATGCAGATAGATCATGAAAAAACGGTAGGATCGGCGTAGGCTATTTTGAGCTTTTTGCAATAGCCAGCTATAAGAGTTACAAGCAAGCTATCTGCAAAGAAAAATAGGATGGCAACAGTTCACGTGATGCCTCGGGGAAAGGACAGCACTTGAAAATTCCAAAAAATGCTCGCTCATTCATTAATAAAGTTGAAGCAGACACACGCAAACTAATTGAACTGGGTTTGTGGCCTATTCCTATGGCCCGGTTCGATGGTTGGTTCCAGCAGTTCTGCGGAGATGTAGAACGGTTTTTTGCTGCCAGTGTGCTTAATCAGCTGACACTGCGGACCCAAAAGCAATTCGAGTCAGGGTTGCATTGCATGTTTCGAGGCCCAGTGAGCGCGGCAATTTTTCCAGAGGAGCATGACTTAGCGTTGGCCGAGTTGCTGGCTAGAACAAGTGATCCTAGAGTTCGTTTAGTGCCCGTCATCTGCGAGGGAGATCCTCCGACAAAATCAGGGCCGCTTGTACTACGCCGTCTTCAACGAATTATGCGTATCCATTCAAATTGGATGGTTTGGCCTTGGCAGGTTACTTCACTTGTCGAAGAAAAAAAGATCGACCATATTATTTTTGCTGACGACTTTCTTGGATCAGGACAACAATTTGATCGCTTCATTGATCATTGGAAGCTTAAAAACTTATCGGAAGAATGCAATTTCGTTTATGCGCCTGTTGTCGCGCACGAAAACGGAATTAAGTATTTAGAAGAGCATCTAAAATTTGTCAAGCTGATTACAACGGAGCGTCTTAATGCAGCTAGCGGCCTATTTTCCGCACAGCTCTGGGGCTCACTGACAGAGGGTGCTGTTAGCTCACAAGAAGCTCAGGACTGGTTTCTTGAATTTTGCGATGTAAAAAAAGCGCGACCACGCTCGGTCAGTCATCTAGGATTTGGTGATTTGGCCTTGACTTATGGATTTACCCACGCAACGCCGAACAACACTATTCCACTATTGTGGCATGAGTCCACGAGATGGCAGCCGCTGTTGGAGCGATGAGATGATTGACTATTTCTCTGATGCATTCGCAAAGAATCGAAGCGAGGAAGCAAGTGAAGACAACTGGTCTGACTTTGTTGTTCCTCGTTGTATCAATAGTCTTGGAATAAAAACGCAAACCAAGGCCCTTGTCATCGTCGGGGGGCGTGGTTGTGGAAAGACCACGTTACTCCGCTATTTCTGCCATCCAACCCAGTTTTCATCAAGGCGGCCATCAGTGGATGAAGATGACATCCGCCATATTGGGCTGTACTGGCGAGCGGAT
>JANLSB010000059.1:0-4102 GCA_031362125.1 Lysobacterales bacterium
CGATGCCCAAGGGGCCGCTCAGACGTTGGCGCGCGAGACGCAGACGTTCACGCATACTGCCGCTCACACCGCGTACCCACAGCGCGGCGGACAGCAGCAGCAACAGCAGCAGGAACAATCCCCAGTACGCCTGGAACCACAGCTGCTCTTTCTGGAAATGGCCGTAGCCGTTCATGTCGGAATACGGGGCGTTCGGCGCGCTGGCGTAGTTGTACAGGTTGTGGGTGTAGTCCAGCGTGCCGAGCACGATCTGCCCGATCAATACCAACACCAACAGCGCATAACCAACGTATTTGTTGTTGGTGAACACCTGCAGGCAGAGCGCCAGACCGCCCATCAGCACGAAGACGAGACTGTTGAGCATCAGCGTTTTGGCATAGACAGCCAGCTCGAGCTGGGCATGGCCTTTGCCGAGCTGGATCAGCATGGCGACGATGCCGCCGAACAGCTGGAAGCAGACGATGACCGCAATCAACGCGCCGAATTTCGCCGTCAACGGCACCCAGTTCGGCACCGGCATGGCGTCGGTGACCTCATGGATTTTTACGCTGCGTTCCTTGGCGACGAGTTCGCCGGCGTAGAACAACACGATGATGATCAGCACGAAACTGTAGGCGCCCTGCAGCGCCTGCAGCATCTGCGATGTCACCGGGTGGATCGAGGTCTCGTACAGGGTCTGCGCAAAGATCGCGCTGGGAATGAAGTTCGCTATCGCGAACAACAGCATCACGATGAACGGAATCCCGCGCAGAACGCCGAGGGTGTCGAATCGCAGTTGGCGCAGGAACTGCGAAACGTACGTGGAACGGCCGAAAGATGGCGAGACCTTGGGAAGCGGTCTTGCCATGGGCTTCACGGATGTTTCCGCCGCAGTGCCCGTTGGAAGGGCCTTGGCACGGCGCCAGCCGCGTGCGGTGCCGCTGCGCTCCGTCTTGAACAGCGCGAAGCACGCGGCGAACAATGCGAGCGAGATCCCGATCCACAGCGCACGATTGGCGAGGATATAACCCGCGATCGCCGGCAGTTCGTTGTTGCGCTGTTCCGCCGCCCAATAGCGGATGGTGCGGCCGAAGGCGCGCAGCCCCAATGGTTCCGCGAGTGTGGCAACCCAGACGTTGTCGAGATCGCGCAGCAGCGCCGCGCTCACGCCGTAGAGAATGAAGAAACCGAGCACACCGATGTAGACCCACAGGATGCTGCGGGTGACGATAGCCAACAGCGACAGCAGCGCGGCGGTGAACAGCAGGTTGGGAAGCACGATGACCGCGAAAGTCCACGCGTACGGGTACAGCGAGACCGGCCCCAGACGTTCGGCGTCGATCCACGGCATGAACTGGGCGATGAAGATGCCGGAAGCGATCAGCGCATAGATCATCAGGCAACCGATGACCGCCGCGATGATCCGGCCAGCGACATAATCGCGACGTTTGATCGGGCTGGCGAAAATCAACTCCGCGGTGCCCTGCTCGAAATCGCGCAACAGCGCGCCGTTGATTGACATCGCGATAAACAGCATGCCGATCAGAGTGAAAAGGCCCATGAACTGCGGCACGATCATCGGTGCGTTGCGGTGGACGTTGCCTACCGAGCCGCCAAGAATGATCACATCGGTCGAGGCGGCGCCGAACGCGAGCGCGGCGAACAGCGCACCCATCAGCCACAGCAACGGGGAACGAAGCTGCTGGCGCAGCTCGAAACGGAGGAACTCGAACATGGCGTGAGCTCCTTAAGCCGCTTTGGCGTGATTGCGCAGACGCTGGAAATACACATCCTCAAGATCGGGCGCGACCTGTTCGAAGCCTTCTTCGGGACGTTCCGCGCTGAACACGTGGATCACCGGATTGCCCGCGACCAGGCGCGTCGACAGCAACGTGAAATTTTCCTCGTAACGCTTGAGATCGGCCTTCTGGACCTGCTTGCGCCAGACCTGGCTTTCGAGCGCGGAAATGGCGTCCATCGGCCGGCCGGTCAGCAAGACCTTGCCCTTGTTCATGATCGCCATGGTCGGGCACAGATCGGTCACGTCCTCGACGATATGCGTCGACAGGATCACCGCCACGTTCTCGCCGATCTCGGCGAGCAGATTGAGGAAGCGGTTGCGCTCTTCCGGGTCGAGGCCCGCGGTGGGCTCGTCGACGATCACCAGCCGCGGGTTGCCGAGCAGCGCCTGGGCGATGCCGAAGCGCTGACGCATGCCGCCGGAGAAACCGCCGAGCTTGCGCTTGCGCACGTCCCACAGATTCACCTGCTGCAGCAGACCGTCGACGACTTCACGCCGCTGTTTGCGGTCGGCCAGCCCCTTGAGCACCGCGAAGTGTTCGAGCAGGTCCTGGGCACTGACTTTCGGATAGACGCCGAAATCCTGCGGCAGATAACCCAGCTGCCGGCGCACCGCATCCTTGTCGCGCAGCACATCGATGGTGCCGCCGTTGCCGTCGTCAAGCGTCGCGGTGCCGCTGTCGGCTTCCTGCAGCGTGGCCAACGTACGCATCAGCGAGGATTTGCCCGCGCCGTTGGGGCCGAGCAGGCCGAACATGCCGCGCGGAATGTCGAGCGTCACGTTATCGAGTGCGCGCACGCCGTTGGCGTAGGTTTTATTGAGATCGCGGATGGCGAGCATGGTGGAGTCCCCGGATGTGGGGCCCGCGACGGCGGGCCGACCGCTGCATCCTAAGGACTAAGGTCGGCAATGCGTACAGGCCGATAGTCATTCATGACCTTTGGCCCAGAACGTCGCTGCAGACAGATCAACGCGCCTCAGCGCGCAGGGTTTCAGCGCCGTTCGACGATAGCCGGCAAGCTGGCGACCTGTTTTTTCAGCACAACCAGCGCGGCCGCGATCGGCGCATCGCCTTCGAGCACGTCGCCGATGCCGACGCCCGGTGCCTCCTGCTCGCCGCGCAGATGCCCCGGCAATATCGCTTCGGAAACAATCCCGCTGGGGATGGCCTTGAGCGCGCCATCGGGCTTGAGCACGACATCCGGGTCGATGCCGCGGGCCTGGATCGATTTGCCGCTGGGGGTGTAATAGCGGGCGGTGGTGATCTTGACCGCGTCGCCATTGTCCAGCGGCAGCACGGTCTGCACCGAGCCCTTGCCGAACGTGCGGCTGCCGACGATCTGTGCGCGCAGATTGTCGCGCAGCGCCGCAGCCAGTACTTCCGATGCGCTGGCGGAGCCTGCGTCCACCAACACGACCAGCGGTGCGCCTTGCATGCGGTCACCCGGCGTGGCGTTGAACGTCGCGTCTGCCACTGGATTGCGGCCACGGGTGCTGACGATGCCGCCCTTTTCCAACAGGTCATCGGCAATCTGCACGGCCGCGGTCAACAGACCTCCCGGGTTGCTGCGCAGATCGAGTACGAGGCCACGCAGGCCTTTGCCCGCAGTGCCAGTGCCCGCGTCTGCCTGCAGCCTGTCGAGCTGCCGCTCGAAATCGTTGGCGGTATCAGCCTGGAACGAACTGATCCGCAGATATGCGTAGCCCGGTTCCAGCATCCGACTGCGCACGCTGCTGATGCGGATGGTTTCGCGCAGCACAGTGAGGTCGAGGGGTTTCCTCGCACCTTCGCGCTGCACGGTGATCACCGTTTTGCTGCCCGGCTCTCCGCGCAGCGGATTGCTTTCGATCTGTTCGGGCGTCAGCGTTTTACCGTCGATCGCGATGATCAGGTCGCCCGGCTTGACCCCGGCACGCGCGGCCGGGGTGTCGTCGATCGGGGCGATCACGAGAATGGTGCCGTCCGGCTGTTGCTGCACTTCCACGCCGATGCCGTCGTAGGCGCCGTTGGTGTCGTCGTCGAAGGCCTCCGCGTCGCTGCGGACAAGGTAGGCGCTGTGCGGATCCAGATCGAGCAGCAGGCCGCGAATCGCCGACTGCATCAGCTTGCGGTCATCGACCGGCTCGACGTACCCGTATTTGACCGCGTTGAACACGCTGACGTAACGACGGATTTCTTCCAGCGGTACTTTGCTGGCCTCATCCTTCTGCGCCGCAGCTTTGGACTTGGCCTGGTTCGCCGGGCCGGCGGGAGGTGTTGCCTGTGGGGGCGCTTGCTGGGCGGGCGCTTGCTGGGCGGGCGCTTGCTGGGCGGGCGCTTGC